>CALJEW010000358.1 GCA_938074585.1 uncultured Rhodospirillales bacterium
TGCTGATGTTCCAGAAAAAGCTGGCGCTGCCGGCGGCGGAATGCCTGCACCTGACATGGGTGGAATGGGCGGAATGGGTGGTATGGGCTTCTAAGCTCATCCAATCATTAGGACCTAGGTCCAAAAGTTATGAAAGGCCGCATCATCTGATGTGGCCTTTTTCGTTCGTCCAATTTAACTTAAATACTCATTCGTCTGGATCTATCGCTTTGATCAGGGCAGCGTGGTCTAGGTTTCCGTGGCCCGCTTCTATCATTTGATCGTACAGGTCGCGGTTCATGGTTGTTGCGGGGAGGTTTAGTCCAAGCGAGAGAGCAAGCTCTATGGCTTGATCCATATCTTTGCGCTGGGTTGTGCTGTGGGCTCCAGCAACGAAGCTGTCATCGATCATGCGTTGACCATGGACATCCAAAATTTTTGAATCCGCAAATCCACCTTGAATGGCTTGGCGCACTAAAGCCGGATCTGCACCTGCTTTTTTGGCTAAAGTTAGTGCCTCAGCAACCGCACCAATATTCAGCCCTACAATCATTTGGTTGGCGGCTTTGGCAATTTGGCCGGAGCCCACATCACCAACGTGAGTTAATTTAGAGCTCAGCACATCAAAAATCGGCTCTACGCATTCAATGGCGGTCGCTGTGCCACCTGCCATAATGGTTAAGGTTCCTGCTTTGGCACCCGTTGTTCCGCCGGATACGGGCGCATCAATATACTCAGCCCCTTTGGCCCGAACTGCAGCGGCAAGCTCGCGTGTTGTCGGGACTTTTGTCGTGCTCATATCAATCACAATATCGCCATCAGTCAAGCCACCCAAAAGGCCATCAATTCCGCTTAGCACTGATTCAACGGCGGGGGTGTTGGTCAGCATTAACAGGATGACGCTCGAGCGCTTAGCGACGTCCAAAGGGCTGGTGGCGGGTGTCATTCCCTCAGCAGCCAATTCGTCAATAATGGCGGGTGAGCGGTTGTGTATGACAACATAGGCACCTGCTGCGTATAAGTTTCGGGCCATGTGCTTTCCCATTAGGCCTAAGCCAATAAAGCCGACTTTCCATCCGTCTAAGTGTGCCATTTTATTTCCTTATGTTCATATTCAACCAACAATGGCTTGCAGCCATGGTTTAACCAGATTAGATAGCCGGGCAGCATCATTCAATAGCTCTAATTTAATTAATTAAAACCTGGTTCCCGTACTTTATGGAAACAATCTTTAACGTCGTTTTACCTGTTTTTGCACTGATTTTTAGTGGATGGCTTGCTGCGCGAATTGGGATTTTAAGCGGCGAGAGTACGGATGCGCTCAATAAGTTTGTATTTTTTATTGCAATGCCGGTTTTGTTATTCAATGTGGTTGCAACGTTGGATCCAAAAGACGTTTTTAATTGGACGTTTATCTTCGCGTTTTTAGGCGCGAATACCATTGTATTAATCGTTGCTATCCTCTTTTCAATGATCTTTTTTAAACGCGATTTAGCGGACGCTTCGTTATTCGCCATGGGAAGTGTATTTGGTAATTCTGTTTATATGGGAATTCCACTGAGCATGATCGCCTATGGCAACCCAGGCCTTAGTCCTGCTATTATTGCTAGTGTTTTTCAAGGCATCGCGCTTATTATCCCCGTTGTTATTTTGATTGAATTAGGTGTCAATAAATCATCTGAGGGCGCTGGGACCGCGATTAAACTAGCGCGTTCTTTGTTGAGAAACCCTTTAATGATCGGGCCTATAGTGGGGTTTGCTTGGTCGTTAACAGGATGGGATTTGCCCTTACCTGTTGCGACGTTTAGTGAGATTTTGGGCGGGGCCGCGGGGCCTTGCGCGCTGTTTGCGATTGGTTTGTTTCTATACAAAAAGCCGTTGTCTGAAGGGGTTGGAGAAGTTGGCACGCTTGTTATCCTGAAGCTTCTTATTCAACCGATTATCGCGTGGGTGTTGTTGTTCCATGTGTTCACTGTTGATCCAGCGTTTGCAAAAGTTGGGGTTTTATTATCGGCCCTTCCGACGGGGGCAAACTGCTTTGTCATAGCGCAACAGTATGATCGGTTCGTGCAACGAACGTCAGCGGCTATTTTAATCTCGACGATCGTGGCTGTCGTCACTTTATCCGTGATCTTAAACTTGCCAATAATGGCGTCTTTTAAAGGCCAAGTTTTATACATCTTTTAAGAACTCGTGGGTTGCAGCAACCGCTTCCGCCAAACCGATGCGATGAATTTCAACACCTTCTGGAAAGGCTGTTGTCAATCGGGTTGGCAGGGCTTTATCAAGCATCACGAATACTCCTTTGTCACCTTCGCGGCGGAGCAAGCGCCCATAAGCTTGTTTGAGCTTAAGCCGGGTTAGCATCTCGTCATAAGAGCGCCCGCCAAAGTGGCTGCGTCTGGTTTTGTGGATGATTGTCGGGCGTGGCCAGGGAACACGATCAAAGACGATCAGGCGCAAGGACTTGCCTGGAACGTCAACGCCGTCCCGAACCGCGTCAGTCCCTAACAAACATGAATTTTCTTCGGCCCTGAAAATATCAACTAATGTACCGGTATCCATGGAATCCATATGCTGTGCATAAAGTGGAATCCGCGCCGCTTCCATTTGGTTTGATATGCGCTCATAAACGCCACGCAATCTGGATATGGCAGTGAACAAGCCCAATCCACCGCCGCCCGCTGCCATGAACAATTCCCGGTACGCGGCTGATACCGCATCGCCGTTCATTTTATCAACGTCCCCAACCACCAAAACGCGGGTTTTGTTGGGGTAATCGAAAGGTGATATTTGGGCGTCGCGTATGGGTTCAGATATCACATGGACGGAGCCGGTGCGGCGTTCCGCACTGAACCAATCTTGGTCATTGTCGTCAGTGCGGTCACGTAGGGTGGCTGATGTGATCAGGGCCCCATGGGCGGGCTCTAATACGGTTTTACTAAAGGGTCTTGTTGGGTCAACCCAATGACGTGAAAAACCAACGTCAACATCGCGCCCGGCACTGCGTTCAACGCCAAACCAGTCAATGAATTCGTTTGGTGTTTCGCCACCCAAACAGTTTAACATATCACACCAAGCTTGAACTGGTAACAATCCTCGTCGTTGCAGGCTACGTGAAATCGCATCGATGCGGTTGCGCTGTGCGGTATCCAATGTATCGGATTCATCGTTCAGCATTTCGGTCAGCGATTTAAGCATCTGCTTAATTGGTAGGATCATACGCTTTAAGGCGATTTCTAGCGTTTGAGCCGCTTCTAATAATCCAGGGACGGGCGATGTGGTTTCTGTTTCCAGTGCGTATTGTGTCCCCGATGCACCATCGCGGGCATAAACTTGCTGATGGACATAGGCCAAAAAAGCTTCCGCCGGACCTTTCGGCTGACCACTGGTAATACGTTGACCCCATGCCGGACCGGGTAAGGCATGAGCCGATTGGATGATTTCATCTAAGGCTTCTATGGCCGATTGGTCATCGGATATCAAATCTTCTAATCGAGTGCGAAGCCCGCGCGAGCGGCTGGTGCTCCCGGCTTCAGCACCAACCAGCCAACGTCTTAAATCAGCCCCTTCACGTCCCGATAAATTGGCTGAAAAAGCCCCATCGGCGGCATCAAAAATATGGTGACCTTCATCAAACACGTAACGGGTGGGAAGGGTTCCGTCATCCCCGCCCATGGCGGCTTGGGCCATAACTAAGGCGTGATTGGCAACAACAATGTCGGCTAATTTAGCACGACGTACGGTATGCTCAACAAAACATTTTCCGTAGTGGGCGCAAGCTGAATATATGCATTCGCCGCGGGTGTCGGTTAAATCTGAAGTCAGTTGGCGACCAAATAAATTAACCAGCCATGCCGGAAAGTCGCCGCCCACCATATCACCATCGCGGGTTGCTTGTATCCACCGCGCCATTAAACCCAATGCAATGGCATCTGAGGGGCCACGGACGGGGATGCGGTTTGTCGCTTCTTCAAAGTTCAGCAGGCATAAGTAATTTTCACGGCCTTTGCGAATGACAACCCGGTCCGCTTTTTCAGTTGGGTCCGGATGCAAGCGGTTTAATTCCCCATCCAGTTGGCGTTGCAAATTGCGGGTGAAGGTACTGATCCAGACAGAGCCGCCATTGCGTTCAGCCCATAAACTGGCGGGGGCAATATAACCCAATGTTTTGCCAACCCCGGTTCCGGCTTCGGCTAAAACAATGTGGGGTTCTCCAGGGCGATCAATGGGGGCGAATGCACTTACTCCTTTTGCTGCATAATCGACTTGTTGAGTTCTTTTTTCAGCCTCCCGGCCCAAAATATCGCGCAATCTATTTTTACTTTCCTGCGGAGTAACAGTTGCGTTTCCGGGCGGAATAGGCGGGGGTCCTTCTTCCCATTCGGGCAAGTTTTTCCAAATACGCAGGGCATCAACCAAGGCTCTGGGATGGGACGACTCGGTTTCCCCTAAGGCGGCCAATACAAACTTAGCCCACGGCCATCCGCCGCGCCCCATAGCTTGGGCAATGGCGAGAGTTGATTTCCATGCGTTGCCATCAGGCATCCTGCTCAGCTCACCAAGTAAAGTCGATGTGGCCGTAAATAAAATTTCAGCTTCTTTTTCGATGTTCGATGGCAGTGGCAATCCAAGCGCTTGAGCAAGACCATTTGGTGTTGGCAAAACAAACTCAGCCGGGCGAACGAATGCAAACAGCTCTAACAAATCGAAACACGCAAACCGCTCGCACCTCAGCCGTTTGGAAACGGTGGGTTGGTAACAAACAATGGGCTGCAATTTGGACGCAAGTCGTGATGCCCAATCACGCACATTGATCTCTTCGATTTCTCCATCTGGAGAAAGTAATACAGCACGATTGATACCAGCAGTCAGGGCTGACGCATTAGGGATAAGTAAGTTGCTAGAAGCCATAAAAGTGAGTATACCGCCTATCGCTTATTAGCAAGACTTGTTCGCTCTTTGTTCGACGTTAAGCGGGCAAGCACGACGGTCCAATAGGCTCGAACGATTTATAGGTTAGGATGAATTCTGTGTGGCCCAATTCTTCTGATTTAGACTGTGCGCCGTTGCATACATCCGTAATCAATTCTCGAATTTCTTGGCCAACTTCATCAAGGCTGGCTTTCCCATCCAAAACTCGTCCAGAATCAATATCCATGTCATCTTTCATACGCTGATAGGTTTCTGGATTTGCACAAATCTTGATAACTGGTGAAATAGCTGAGCCAACAACCGAGCCACGACCGGTAGTAAATAAAATGATGTGCGATCCACAGGCAATAAGTTCGGCAATTTCAGCGTTGTCACTAATGTTGGGAAAGCCAAAACGGACTTCACCATCGGGGACTACATCTAATAAATAAAGCCCGCCTTTGGTTGGAATATCACCAGGCTTGATGAGCCCGCTAATGGTTGATGCGCCTGATTTGGCATAGGCACCTAATGACTTTTCTTCAATGGTTGAAAGCCCACCATCGGCATTGCCCGGCGCGAAGCTGCTGTAGCCCATTGTTATATAGTAACGCGCTGCTTTATGAACCGAGCCGCGTAATTCTTCGGCCAATTCAGGTGTTGCGGCGCGGCTTGCCATAATTTCTTCACAGCCAATCAACTCACCGGTTTCTTCAAAAATACAAGTGGCATTTTCTTCAACCAATAAATCAAAGGCCCGGCCAACGGCCGGGTTAGCGGTCAATCCGCTGGTTCCATCTGATCCACCACAAATGGTGCCTATAATTAGTTCGCTTGGGTCCATCGGCACGGGCTTTTGGCTTTGCAAGTCAGATAGTGTGTCTTTTACCCAAGCCGTTCCGCCTTCAATGCCAACGCGGGTGCCGCCAATTTGCTGGATGCCAACGGTGTGGACAGGGCGTCCAGAAGCCTCAATAAACTTGGCTAAACCATAACGATCAAAACTTTCACACCCTAAGGAGATTAATAACACAGCCCCGACGTTTGGGTGCGTGCATAGGCGCTCCATCATGGTTTGGGCGTAGTCGTTAGGGTAGCAGCCGGGGAAGCCAATAACGTGGACATCACCAGCATCGAAGGCATTGCCAATGCGGGTGGCGACGTGGCGGGCGCATTCGACCAAATAAACCACGGTGACGATGTTGCGAATTCCTTTGCGTCCATCTTCTCTTAGGTATCCTTGCATTAGGCGTTTCCTTCTGTGGCGTTTGATCTGGCGTTATCCAATGTATAAGACGCAATGTAGTCGCTTTTTAGATTATGGGTATGAACGGCTTCACCGGCTGCAATGTCTTGCGTTGCAGATCCAATGGGCGCACCATATTTAAGGACTTTTTCAAGCGCCTTTATGGGGCGTCGGGCGACTTTGTGTCCTATATATACGGTATCGGTTAAAGTCACCGTTTGAGCCTCAATCCTTAACGACGTACCGGCTTCAATAATTGTACAGGCAACGCAAACGTTGTCTTCATCGCGTAAAATAAGCAGGCGGGCATCTATTGTTGGTGTATTTGTCATTTGTATGGATCCTGTAGGGGCGTGCTAACAATAAATAATAATTACAGTATTACTTTAATCGAGCATTCCCCGAACGTCGAGGGGTGCGTCCTGAAATAGG
>CALJEW010000359.1 GCA_938074585.1 uncultured Rhodospirillales bacterium
AACTCTTCTAGTGTTCCTATCTAAAAGAGCAAGAACCATATCAGTGCATAACGCTGTATCCTGTACACATTGAATGCAACTAACAAATTTGCTATTTCTGTACAAAATCGATTGTTATCTCTAATTAACAAATATCACAAAAGCTATAAAGAGTTCTGGAATTATCTCAAATTTAATATCTATTTCCATTGATATCGCTGTATGGATATTTTTGATAATGAAAACAGAAAAGAACGCAACCTCTCCGCAGCTGTTGAGAATCAAGGTGCAGAAACTCAGTAAATTACCTGGAATGTTGAACCGGTGACTACTGGAATGAATGATGTAGCCACCAATATTGTGTTGATAACTCAAAAGTGTATCAGAAAATTGACGCCGCAGCATCACAAGCGGTGTCATCTTTAAGTGAACTGTTAGTTCAACTTATGTCTTCGACAAGTGAAATTTCCAAATTTTAGACTGAAGCTCGTAAAGACAAAAAAGCGGTCTATAAGCAACGGCAAAACATTGGTGTCTGTAAACAGGCACCCGTTTTTTGTCTGAGTTATATGTGTATAGAAAATAGCCGGCATAGAGTGGGCCTTTCCTTATCTGACTGAAGCCGTTTTACGTGTCAGCAGATTCTTCTTCGCTTACAGTCTTTTCATCTTCAGCTTCAGTCGCTCGATTTTCCATTTCGCGCTGGAACATAGCGACAAAATCAACGGTGCCCAACATTAAAGGTGGGAAGCCACCTTCCCGGGTTGTGTTGGCAAGAATTGCGCGAGCGAACGGGAACAGCAAACGTGGGCATTCAATATATGCCATTGGATGAATGTGCTCAGGCTCACAGTTTAACGTGAAAACACCGGCATATTCAAGCTCAAGCAAAAACGCTGTTTCTTCATCGACTGTGGCATGTGCCGCGATAGTTAAAACAATTTCATAAACGTTGTTCTCAAATATATTACTATCAACGTTAACACTTACATTAATGTCGGGTGCTTTTTGTTGCATCACTTGAAAGATGCCTGGTGCGGACGGAGCTTCAAAAGATAAATCTTTAATGTATTGGGCGTTGATAACGATGGGGGGTAGGTTTTCAGCGTCTACAATATCTCCGGCCTCGGGTATATCAGCCATTTAGTTTCTCCAAATTAGTGCAAAACCCAAGGAATGCTTGTATTCGCGTACGTAGTTTTGCGGTAATATCAATAATTGAGTGAACGGCTATCATGGAATATCCGTGAGAACAACCGTTTCTGTTTATTGATACGATAAGAAACGGTCCCGCAACTGCGAACCCGCTCCTTAAAACAGATTGTTCTAATCATAATTTACGGAAGTAGAACCGTAGATCCAGATGTTAGGGAAGCTTCTAAATCATCATGCGCCTGTTTGGCATCTGATAAGGCGTATGTTTGGCCGATATTAATTTTAACAGCACCGCTCGCAACAACTGCAAACAATTGTTCTGCACAATCGTTTAAGAGCTCACGGGTTGCTGTGTGCGTGACTAAAGTTGGGCGTGTGATAAACAATGATCCACCGCCGGCTAATTTGCCAACCGCAAAATCTGTAATCGGGCCTGATGCGTTGCCGTAGCTCACTAACATGCCAAAAGGACTTAAGCAGGCAAGAGAGGTATCAACTGTTGCTTTGCCGACGCTGTCGTACGAAACATTAACCCCTTTGCCGCCGGTGATATCTTTGACACGAGCTGCAACGTCTTCGTTCTTGTGCAAAATCACATGGTCTACACCGAGGGCTTTAACGGTTTCTGCTTTAGCAGATGTTGAGACAATGCCAATAACGGTAGCGCCTAAGTGCTTTGCCCATTGAACTAAAATTTGTCCAACGCCACCTGCTGCAGCCCAAACCAAAATTGTATCGCCGGACTTTACTTCGTATGTGCGACGTAGCAAATACATGGCGGTCATGCCCTTAAGCATCATCGCAGCAGCAGTATTGTCGTCGACGCCTTTTGGAATTTTGACTAGGTTGGCGATGTTGATGGTGCGCTCTTCACTATAAGCGCCCATGCCTCCACCGGAGCCATATGCAACCCGGTCGCCAATGACAAATTCAGATACACCCTCACCGACAGCTGTGACGACACCAGCGCCTTCATTACCTAGCGTGACTGGGAAACTATCGCCTGCATACATTCCGCTACGCTGATAAACGTCCAAAAAATTTAACCCAACAGCCATTTGATTGATCGCAACTTGGCCAGCAACGGGTGCTGCAACATTAACGTCTTCCCACTTCATTTCTGCTGAGCTGCCAGTTTTATAAATACGGATGGCTTTTGTCATTTTTTTCTTCCTGTGAGCCTATAAAAATTAATAAGCGGTATTTAAGGGAATTTTGGCGTTCTTCACAAGCTTCAATTGATCTGAACATTTGTGCCTATGTGTCTCTAATGTGGCCAAAACGAGAAGATAAGGATATGAGTTGAAAATGCATAAGTTCGGATTCAACACCCAAGAATTTATCAATGGCTTCAAAGAAGTGCTACCACTCGCTATCGGGGCTGGTATTTATGGTGTGGCTTTTGGGCTATTGGCTGCGCAAGCGCATATGGACGGGCTGCAAGTCGGCATCATGGGCATAACTGTTTTTGCCGGTGCATCTCAAATTATTGCGGTAGAGCGTATAGTCTCTTTTAGCGGTGCTTTGGTTGCAATTTTCGCGGGTGCGGCTCTTAATTTGAGGCTTTTGCTGATTACCGCATCAATTCGCGACGTTTATGCGGGGCGGCCTTTCTGGCAAGTGGTTTTGGGTGTACACCTGACGACAGATGAAAACTGGGCGTTGATGTTGTCGGCTCGAGCAGAAAGGCGGACTGTCGGTTACTGGTATTTGGTCGGCTCTGGTTTGATGATGCTTATGGTTTGGCTGATGGCGACGATTGCCGGTGTTACGTTTGCCATGGCTATACCAGAGCCCCGTGCACTGGGAACGGATTTCGCTTTCACCGCCGCTTTTATTGCGATTGCGCGTTCCTTATGGACGGGTCACAAGGATCTTAATCCGTGGGTAACGTCATTTGTCGTCGCCGCTTTATTGATCGTGCCGGAACGTGTTGACGGATCTTGGGCGATGATTGTGGGTGGTGTTGCCGGTGCGGTGGTAGCTGGGTTAAGACGCAATGAATGACATTTGGCTAGTTATTGTGGGTTTGGCGGCTGCAACTTTTAGCATTCGAATGGCTGGTGCGATGTTGGGTGCACGGTTGCCAAAATCGGGAGCGTGGGCCCGCGCCCTTCAAGCCCTGCCAGGATGCTTGATTG
>CALJEW010000360.1 GCA_938074585.1 uncultured Rhodospirillales bacterium
TCAACAGATACGTCTAAAGACGGAGATTAGCTGTTGAGTAATAGCCCTAAACAAGATGACTTAGTTTATACGCAGCATGTTTTTTTGTAACAATGAGCACGCATCCTGTCACCCGCGTGGTTCTGATAAATTATGGCCTCATATGAAGGTTAAATCCAAAGAGCTGGGGTTGGATTGGACCCGAAACAATAGTGCCAGATGTTTAGAACGCTGCGAGCTAGGGCCGACCTTTGTTATCTACCCTGAAGGCGTTGGCATAAGTGCGAAACGACGGCAGATGTTGACTGTGTGTTGATTGAGCATATGAAAAAGGGGAACCATGTTCATGACCAAATGTTGGAGGCGAATCAATAGTGGATACTTCATGTAGTATATTTACCAATGACGTTTTGATTTGGCAATGAAGCCTGGAACGATATATGCACTTGCCAGCGGTATCGGAAAAGCCGGTGTTGCCGTTATCCGAATATCTGGTGACGCATCAGAATCGATTTTCAGCATTTTAAATTCTAAACCTCCAGCCCCACGGGTCGCAACACGTTTCTCACTAGTTGATCCACAATCACAAAACTTACTAGATCAAGCCCTCGTCCTTTGGTTCCCGGCCCCCGCTAGTTTTACTGGTGAAAATGTTGTCGAGCTTCATGTTCATGGGGGTCGCGCGGTTGTCGATGGCGTTATGGGTGCATTATCTCGAATGGACGGGTTTCGGGTGGCGGAACCCGGTGAATTCACCCGCCGGGCCTTCGAGAATAGTAAAATGGATTTGACCGCCGCTGAAGGCCTTGCAGATTTGGTCGATGCGGAAACCACAGCTCAACGTGATCAAGCCTTACGCCAAATGCAAGGTGCGCTTGGTGATATGTATGAAGATTGGCGACATCGCCTGCTCCGGGCATCTGCTTATTTAGAAACGACAATCGATTTTGCTGAAGAAGATATTCCAGCGGGTTTGGAAGCGGATGTCAGAGAACTAGTTCAAACCCTAAAATTAAGCATTTCAGATCACTTAGATACAGGCCATCGTGGTGAACGATTGCGCGATGGTGTCCGGGTTGTTCTGCTAGGTCGGCCAAATGCAGGTAAATCGAGCCTGCTTAATCAATTAGCGCAACGTGATGCCGCTATTGTTTCAGAAATAGCGGGTACAACACGTGATGTGATTGAAGTTCATTTAGATCTAGCCGGTATCCCAGTTATTCTTTCTGATACCGCGGGCATTCGTGATACCTCAGATGACGTTGAAGTTGAGGGTGTTCGTCGCGCTTTTTCAAAAGCGGATGATGCCGATTTCAAAATTATTGTTGCCGATCCCTCTCAATCCCCCCTTCTACCTTCTGAAATACTGGGGTTAATAGACACACAAACGCTTATCGCTTTAAACAAATCTGACTTGGATGTTGGTGTTGCCAATCTTCCAAAAGCTCAATCCATACATATATCAGCTCTTACCGGGTCTGGGATTTCAGTTCTGCTTGATATCTTAAAATCCAAAGTTAAAGAACGTTTTGAATTGTCTAAACAACCCAGCTTAACCCGCGAACGTCATCGCACAGCATTGCAAGAATGCTTGAGTTCATTAAATCGTTTCGAGGAGATCCCCTCCCTCATTCAATCCCCTGAATTAGCGGCGGAAAATTTGCGGACGGCGTGCGCGGCATTAGGTAAAATTACGGGCCGGGTTGATGTTGAAGACCTGCTAGATGTGATTTTCAATGACTTCTGCATTGGAAAATGAAAAGGGTCTTCGGCATTCCAGAAATTTACACTCTTATCGAAAATGTTATACGAGAAGTACAATCATTGATTATTTATTAAATCACATAAAAAATTATCAATGTTTCACGTGAAACATTTGTCACACTTAACTGAAGCCACCTAAAAACGAAACCATTGTTTCATGTGAAACAATTTACATCGCGAAGCCTAACAATTTAAAGGGCCACGGAAGTTTATCCTGATTGACTTCGCTATCGTGCATCCCTACATTCCGCCTCATGATCACATATGATGTAATCGTTATTGGCGGCGGACACGCAGGCTGTGAAGCTGCGGCGGCTTCTGCACGCATGGGGGTTAAAACTCTTTTGCTGACCCATAAGGTTGAAACCATTGGTGAAATGTCCTGCAACCCTGCCATTGGCGGCTTAGCCAAGGGGCAGTTAGTGCGCGAAATTGACGCCTTAGACGGCATTATGGGCAAAGCTATTGATGCGGGCGGCATCCAGTTCCGTGTATTGAATCAAAGTAAGGGCCCTGCAGTGCGCGGCCCTAGAGCCCAGGCAGATCGCAAGCTCTATCGAAATGCTATTCAAGATCTTTTGAACAATCAGGATAACCTCGTAATTCGGGCTGAAGCGGTTGACGATTTAATTGTTGATAAGCGGGGGCACGTCGTTGGCGTAAGAACGGAGGCCGGAAATTCGTATAAAACCGGTGCGGTTATTATTACTACGGGTACATTCTTGCGTGGGCTTATTCATATCGGCACAAATCAAATTCCGGCTGGGCGTGCGGATGATCGCCGATCTGTTGGGCTGAGTTATACGTTTAAGCGGCTGGGTTTTCGTTTGGGCCGCTTAAAAACGGGAACACCGCCGCGCCTTGATGGCCGGACAATTAGCTATAAAGGATTGGTTGTGCAGCCGGGCGACACGCCTCCACTCCCCTTCTCGTATTTAACTGACAAGATCCTAACGCCGCAGGTGCCTTGCCATATTACCCACACCAATGCGAAGACTCATAAAATTATAGCAAACAATATTCTTCAATCAGCTGTTTATTCAGGCCAGATTGAAAGCGCGGGTCCGCGCTACTGCCCGTCTATTGAAGACAAGGTTGTGCGCTTTGCCGACCGCGATCGCCATCAGATTTTTTTAGAGCCTGAAGGGTTGGATGACCCAACGGTTTACCCCAACGGTATTTCTACATCCCTGCCAAAAACGGTCCAAGAAGCACTTTTAAAAACCATACCTGGGCTTGAGAACGCGGTTATTATGCGCCCAGGCTACGCCATTGAGTATGATTTTGTTGATCCGCGTGAACTTAAGCCTTCGCTTGAGACCCAAAAAGCGCCGGGTTTGTTCCTAGCCGGCCAAATTAACGGCACCACAGGCTATGAAGAAGCCGGCGCACAGGGCTTGATCGCCGGAATAAATGCTGCGCGGCTTGTGAGCGGCCAGGATGCGTTCGTATTAGACCGGGCCGATGCCTACATTGGTGTGATGATTGATGATTTAGTAACGTTGGGGACGAAAGAGCCGTATCGAATTTTTACATCGAGGGCTGAGTATCGATTGAAGTTACGTGCCGATAACGCAGATCAACGCCTAACCGAAATGGGACATGCTGTAGGCTGTGTGGGTACGACGCGTATAGACACGTATCGTGATAAATTTAAGGTACTTGGCTATTGGAAAGGCCAAATAAGTAATCTTATTAAGACGCCAAATGATCTTCAGGGACGCGGAATTGATGTTAAATCCGATGGAAAGCGGCGTTCAGCAATGGATTTGCTGGCTTATCCAGATATTACATTTAAGAACTTGATCGATATATGGCCTAGCCTTCAAGAAACACCAGAAAAAATAGCTAAGCAGATCGAAATAGACTCATTGTATGTGCATTATCTTGACAGGCAAGATGCCGACATTAGGGCTTTCCGAAGAGACGAAGCTTTGCAAATACCCAATGATTTAGACTTTTCTAGTATCCCGGGTTTGTCGAACGAAGCGAAGGTAAAGTTAGAAGAGGGTCGGCCAGCAACTTTGGCAGCTGCATCACGGATTTCTGGGATTACCCCAGCTGCATTGACCGTGCTTTTGGCTTATGTGAAGCGTGGAAACATAAGACTAGCTTGCTAGGCTTAAATTTTAACTCAAAATGAGTGGTTTGCGTACATTTAAATGACTGACAGTTACATGACCTTTGTTGGGTTTCAAAATCAGGCTAATCTT
>CALJEW010000361.1 GCA_938074585.1 uncultured Rhodospirillales bacterium
GTTTAAAACTGATTCATCGGATACCAATTCAAGCATTTTTACGCGGACATTCTGACACCAGCTTATCCCACCTGAAAAATGGGATGCGCCCATCGGGACGATTGAAAATGACTGGGCATTTAATGTTTTCGTGCTCGGGCCTGATTTTGAAAGCAGCTCGAATATGGGAAGGGGGAGAGTGTTGGATGAGCTTTTGCCCATAAATATGCCTATATATTGCCAAAGCGGTATTTTTTCGGTATCGGCAAGCGCATACAATATAGCCATTGAAACAGCTCGAATGATGCTTCGCAAAGGGCGGCAATTGGGATGAGAAACTAAAAATTCTAAGAGAACTTGATCTATTTCAGATAGATATTGAACGTTTTGACCTTTTAAATTTTTGTGCAAACCTGTGTTAATAAGTGCGATAGCATACAAGAGTTCATCAGCAACTAGATTGGCAATAAAAGATAAAGAGGCTGATACGCGTCCTTGTGCATTGAAACGCAGGGTGACGTCGACCTCAACTGCAGGCTTGCCGAAAGAACCGGTAATTTGTCGTGCCTTAATACTTTTTATTTTTGTTTTACTCATGCAGTCTTCCAGAAGTGTTGAATTATCATAAGCAGTTCAATGCAGCCCGAAAAGTTCAATAGGTGATTTAAGTTTTATTTTTCAATATCAATGTTTTACTTGCATGTGGGCCGAGTATTTTTTTAAGTTTTCCAGTGTTTAGCTTTGGATTACTGGGAATCTGGTAGATAAAGAAATAGCTGGAAACATTTCGACATATACCTAAATTCATCTCGATACATTAATTGTCTATATTCATCTTCATTGAGTTACTATTTCCTCCCATGTTGTTGGAAACTCTTGTCAAGGGTCTGCCACCTCGCCCCTGGCAATCCTCCCAGTGAAACTCGCCAGGCTCAAGAGATTCCGTCTATTTTTTGATTTCTAACTTTTACACAACAAGCTGTTTCAAAACTAGGATCCGATGCATTTTCGATTATGGTACATGTAATGCAAACGGGTGAAGGATTTCAGATGTGGGTTGTTTTTGCCCTCATCATAGATAGCCTTGGTTTTTATCTCCACGAACAGGACTCAATGAAAATCACATCCATTGGTATTGTCTGTTTCCCCCTTTTGTTTTTTCATATTTTCCCAGTCATCGACAGAAATGGCGTCGCCTGATTAACGCCAACACGAATTTTACATGGGTTTTCTAACCCAGCCTTAATTGCCGTATTCGCCTTATTGGCTATTGGGCAAGGGATGGTGCGAACAGGCGTTTTGGACCGAGGGGCACCGCTTATGCTGACCGTAACACCTGGCCGTGGTGGAATGGTTGGGTCTTTGGTGTTGTTGCTCGTGATTGCCATCGTCATTAATGCCTTTATGAACAACATCCTCGTTGTTGTTATTTTTATTCCAATCATTCAATCCTTAGCCGTTCGGTTTAACCAGCCCGCATCAAAACTCCTTATTCCGCTTAGCTATGCAGCCGTTATAGGGGGGTAGACAACGATTAATGGGTCGTCAACAAACTTACTGGTTAATAGTGCACTGATTGAAATGGTTAAAACACCGTTCGGATATTTTGATTTTACTTTACCTTGAACTGTTATGGCGGCCGTTGGGTTGGTATATATCGTATTCGTCGCCCCTAAACTCCTGCCGGATCGGATCGGATCGGAGCGGCGAGGTTGAGGGGCTTGGGGATGCTAGCGGGCGGCAATTTATCGCCCATATGACTGTGTCAAAAAATTCACCCTTAATTGATAAAGTTGCCATCGGTGGATTATTTTCTGGTTTACCAAATAAAAAATTACGAATGGTTGAGCGTCACGACAAGGTAATTTTTCCAGCATTCAAAGATTATAAGGCACAAGTTGGTGATGTGTTGGTGGTTGCTGCGACGCGAAAAGCTCTGGCCTAAACCTTAACAAATAACCTGAATGCTTTAATTGGCAATTGGGTTTTCCATTGTTTTTACATACCAAATGGGCAATCGGGTCCATGGATTGCTTTTGAGGCCAGCTTCCGACAACAAAACCTTGTGTTTGGGGTTTTCAAACAGCCGGTTGGCCGCAACAGCCCCGGCTGAGCGCGCACTGACAATGATGTCATCAAAAGTTAAAGTTTCAATGTTGCTCATTTTGTTTCCACTTACTTGCCCGCATATTCAACCTTAAGTTTGATCGTATATGCGCTCATGTCAATATCGGGTTATAGCCTTGCGATATTGACTGAATCTTGACGTTACACTGATCTCGCCATATAAGCCCTGCGGGCCATCCCTCCCCAACGAGGGGCGCCCTTTCTGCAAGGAAAGGAGAAAAAAATGACTATCCCTGCAAAACCGGCCACTCGGCCGTTGAATCCCTGTTTCTCTTCTGGCCCCTGCGCCAAACGTCCTGGTTGGGCACCTGAAGTTCTAAAAAACGCAGTTTTGGGCCGCTCACACCGAGCTAAAGTTGGAAAACAGCGCCTAAATCAAGTTATCGAGCAATCGCGTGAAATCCTAGAACTGCCTGATGATTACGTCATCGGCATTGTCCCCGCATCCGATACTGGAGCGGTCGAAATGGCGCTGTGGTCGCTGCTTGGTCAACGCGGTGTAGAAATGCTCGCCTGGGAAAGCTTTGGCTCTGGCTGGGTCAGCGATGTCTTGAAGCAATTGAAGCTCGAAAGCGTGACTGAGCATTTTGCCGATTACGGTAAATTACCAGATCTTACAAAAGTTAATTTCGATAATGATGTTGTGTTTACATGGAATGGCACTACGTCTGGCGTCCGTGTCCCCAACGGCGATTGGATTGATGTGGACCGTAAAGGCTTGACCATTTGCGATGCAACATCTGCTGCATTCGCCATGGATTTGCCATGGAATAAATTGGATGTGGTTACGTATTCATGGCAAAAGGTTTTGGGTGGTGAGGCTCAGCATGGAATGTTGGTTTTAAGCCCACGCGCCGTTGAACGCCTAGAGAACTATACCCCCGCATGGCCCATGCCTAAAGTTTTCCGACTAACCAAGGGTGGCAAATTAATGGCTGGCGTGTTCAAAGGTGAAACCATAAATACGCCGTCGATGTTAGCTGTTGAAGATGCGGTTGATGGTTTACAATGGGCTAAATCGGTTGGCGGCTTAAAAGGCCTCATTGGTCGTGCTGATAGCAACGCGGCTGCCATTGCCCAATGGGTGGATGGGAATACTGATTTTGAGTTTTTGGCTGAAATTCCAGAAACCCGCTCGACGACTTCAGTTTGTTTAAAAATCACAGCGCCTTGGTTGAGTGCATTATCAGATAAAGATCAAGACCTTGCTGTGCGACGTTTGACAACTATGCTCGATGAAGAAGCCGTAGCTTATGACATCACTTATTACCGCGATGCCCCTGCCGGTTTACGGATATGGGCCGGAGCTACGATCG
Organism: uncultured Rhodospirillales bacterium; assembly: GCA_938074585.1. Classification (GTDB taxonomy): domain Bacteria; phylum Pseudomonadota; class Alphaproteobacteria; order Rhodospirillales; family Casp-alpha2; genus JABMNT01. The sequence continues at coordinate 3,423 of CALJEW010000361.1, forward strand.
AGACGAGTGATCTGAAGGCCATATTCCCATGGATCGAATGGGCGCTTGAATGCATTCGTTTATCAACCAAAGCTAAAACAGGGAGCAATTAGAATGCCTAAAGTTCTTATTTCAGATAAAATGAGCCCCTTGGCCGAACAGTGCTTTAAAAAACGCGGCATTGAGGTTGATGTGATCACCGGTCAAAGTCCAGAAGAATTGGCTGCGATCATTGGTAATTATGACGGCTTGGCAATTCGATCTTCAACCAAAGCCAAAGGCGATATTATTGCCAATGCTACGAACCTGAAGGTGATTGGTCGGGCCGGAATTGGCGTTGATAACGTGGATATCTCTGCCACGACTAAAAAGGGTATTGTAGTTATGAATACCCCTTTTGGAAATTCAATAACAACGGCAGAGCATGCCATTTCAATGATGCTGGCGTTGGCCCGTGATATTCCACAAGCCAACGCATCAACCCATGCCGGAAAGTGGGAAAAGTCACGCTTTATGGGGGTTGAAGTCACCGGTAAAACAGTTGGGGTTATTGGATGCGGTAACATTGGATCAATCTTTGCGGACCGGGCCATTGGTTTGCGGATGAAAGTCATTGGCTTTGATCCGTACTTAACACCTGAGCGAGCAACGGAATTAGGTATTAAGAAGGTTGACTTGGACACATTGCTTGCTTGTGCCGACTTTATAACCCTCCATACCCCATTGACGGAAGAAACCAAGAACATCATCAGCGAAATAAATATTGCTAAGATGAAAAACGGCGTTCGTTTGATTAACTGTGCCCGTGGCGGTCTGGTTGTTGAAAACGATTTAAAGGCTGGATTAGATTCCGGTAAAATTGCTTCAGCGGCATTGGATGTTTTATCTACAGAACCCGCATTAGAAAGCATTTTGTTTGGTATGGATAACGTTGTCTTAACGCCGCATTTAGGTGCCTCGACAACAGAAGCTCAGGAGAAAGTAGCCGAGCAAGTGGCTGAACAGATGGCTGATTATTTGTTGTCAGGTGCCGTTACCAACGCACTAAACATGCCGTCTGTCAGTGCCGAAGAGGCGCCACGCTTAACGCCTTATATGAAGCTTGCTGAACAATTAGGAAGCTTTGCTGGGCAAGCTACCCAAACCGCATATAAGCAAATTACCATTGAATATGAAGGGACGGTTGCAGAATTAAATGTAAAACCTTTAACTGCAGCTGTTATGCAGGGGCTTTTGGCCCCGTTAATGGAAGGCGTGAATATGGTATCAGCCCCTGTGATCGCCAAAGACCGGGGTATTGAAATCAGTGAAGTGACCCGTGAATTGGGTGGTGCCTATCATACGCTCATCAAATTGACCGTGAAGACCGAAGGCCAAACCCGAACCGTATCGGGCACGTTGTTTAATGGAATGGAACCCCGGTTGGTTGAAGTCAAAGGCATTTCTATTGATGCCAGTATTGGGCCGAATATGCTGTATATCACTAATCATGATAAGCCAGGATTTATCGGTCATTTGGGGACTGTGCTTGGTAATGCGGGCGTAAATATTGCAACGTTTAGCTTAGGCCGAGCAGAAGAAGGCGGCGATGCTATCGCACTGATTGAAATTGATGGCGAGCCTGGTAAAACCGTGATTGACCAAGTTCGCCAATTGGATCATGTGGTGATGGTCAAAGCCATGCAGTTTTAACTAAATAAAACGACAAATCAAAAGTTGGGATTTCGATATGAAGTCCCGACTTTTCTGTTTTGAATGTATATGGCCTAGATTACTTAGCTTAGTTCACTTTTGACACGTCTAAGCACTTTAAGGAATGCTTAGAGATCACAAACAAAGTAGATCTGGCACATATAAGTCTAAAAACGCAACTCTAAAGATAAAATCAGATGAAGCGGTAAGTCGTAAATATTAATCGCAAAATACCCTTTCGCTCCGCATTGCTTTAACAATTGCTATTTTAGCAACAACACCTAAACGTGTTAGATGGTTCAGCCTGCAAATTAATTGACTTTTTATGCCTTATGGACACAAAAATAAGCATTGCAGAACGTTGGACTCGTTTAAGAGGGTTATTTTGGAAGCATGTAATGACAGATGAAGAAAGTGCAAATGTACTACGAAGTGCGCAAAGCACCGTGGCTGGCTTGTTCCTCGAACATGCTCGGCGTATGCCAGAAGCAATTGCTATAGATGATGGCAACAACGAGCAAACTTATTCTGAATTATCTAAACGATCAGCTCGGCTGGCAAGTGTTCTTATTGCGCGGAATATTTGTGTCGGAGATCGCATTGCAATCTTGTCAGAAAACCGGATGGAATTTCTCGAAGCCTTCATTGCTGCAGCACGGATTGGGGCCATTGTTGCATGCCAAAATTGGCGACTAGCAAAACCCGAGCTTCGCCACTGTTTGTCTTTGGTTGAACCTATCATAACACTCTCTTCACCACGGTATGCTGAAAACCTGAAATCTATTGAAGCCGCAGGAGACGTGATCGTCTTTGGCGAGGAATACGAAAACATTCTTTGTCAATCTGAACCGGTCGATGGAATAGCGGACCTCGACCCAGAAGCAGCACTGCTTATACTTTATACAAGCGGTACCACAGGGTTACCAAAAGGTGCTGTAATTTCCCACCGTGCCGAGATCGCGCGGAACTTGGTGATACGTGCTGAGTTTG
>CALJEW010000362.1 GCA_938074585.1 uncultured Rhodospirillales bacterium
GGCGGCATAAGTGGAAAGGGCGATCGGTGTTGCCCCCGGATCAGGTCGAAGACGCAAATCAGTTCTAAATACATACCCATCAGCCGTCCGCTCTTCCATTAATTTGACTAAACCGCGGGCCAAGCGAACAAATATTTTTTGTAAATTGTCTGGACTATTTGTATCTATAACTTCCGGGTCAAACAGGATAATCAGATCGATATCGCTGGAATAATTTAATTCGTGCGCCCCATATTTCCCCATTCCCAGAATAACCAAACCAGAGCCTTCTTCGGGATTCTCAGGATATGGCAGCATAATCCCACCGTTTTTCTCCATTTCGCGAAGTAAATATGAAGCCGCCCCAGACAAACAAGCTGAAGCCAATTCTGATAACATCCCCGTAATTTTTTCTAAGGGCCAATATCCGGAAATATCAGCTACGGCGATGGTTAAGGAAATGCGGCGTTTGGTGACACGTAAAAGTCTAGCTATTTCAGCTTCGTTAAGGATTTCTTTTTTCTTATCTTCTAATGATTTAAGGGTTATGAGAGCGGCTTGGTCGGGGCCGGATTCCAATATAGAGCAAAAGAAGTTAGGTTCTAAAGTAGCGCACCATGTTAAATAGGGACTGTTCGCAAGGATTGAATTTATGAGTTCGCGTGCTTTTTCATTGGATAATAAACGTTTTAAGCGCTCAGGAAGAATTGAATCTGCGCTTGCATTTGCTGCATCATTCAGGTGTTCTAGGCCAACTTTAAGCGCTTCCAGATCTGAAGGCTTTGGCAGTGACGTTAAGGATTCTAGGAATTCAAAGTTACACATGACTGTTATACTCCACTACATAAAAGATTGCGTGATGTGCGGGCTCCGGTCAATACATGGTTATGATCGTTTGAGGCTCCTGTGATCATTAAAACCTTCAAAGGAACACTTCAGCTTATGGCTGGCATAAGTTCGGGCCTTGCAATCTTTGTTTTGTTGTTGGCATTGCAACTTTCTCAAGGCCCCATGTCGTTAGCCCTTTTGTCACCTTATATTGAAGAAGCCTTTAACCAAGATCAGCCTGATTTTAGCTTAAAAATTCAAGACACTATCCTGACTTGGGCTGGTTGGGAACGTAGTTTGGACATTCGGGTGTTGGGTTTGCAAATCCTTGACACTCAAAATGATGTCATCGGAAATATTCCAGAGCTTTCTTTTTCGTTAGATCGATCTGCTTTGCTTAAAGGTGAAATAGCTCCAAATTTTGTTGAAATTTTTGGTCCGAAGCTTCATTTTATCCGTAAAGTTGATGGATCATTCAATATTGGTTTTGTTGGCTCAAAAGGGGTTTATGGGGCGGCAACGCTAGCCACTTTTCAAGACTTGTTAGATGGACCAAAAGAGGATCATCCCCTTAAACGGTTAAAGTCTTTGAATATCATCAGCGCGGACGTGTTAGTCGACGACCAAATGCTAGAAACCGCGTGGATGGCTCCATCGGTAGATATCCACTTAAACCGGGATGGATTGGGTGTGCAAGGTCGTATATCAATGATTTTGAACGTCGAAGGCAAACAGACAGAACTTGAGCTGATTGGGCGCTATAAAGCCGCGGATAAGAAACTTGAAATCACAGCTGATATCGACAAAATTTCATTAGCGCCGTTTGCTTCTGTATTCGGTGAGTTTGAGTTTCTAAAGAATTTCAATTTGCCTTTGAAGGGCAGTGTTGCATTATCTGTCCCTATATTTGGTGGCAGTCAATCGGTTCATTTCGATGTTCAAGGTGAAGACGGACAATTAAGTTTGCCAGAACCCTTTAATAACACTGTAAACGTAAAATCTATCGCTATTGTTGGGGAGTATTATAGCGATACAGGACAAACAGAAATATCGGATATTCGATTGGAACTGTCGGATAACCAACTCAATTTTCTGGCACCTTTTACAGATAAGATAAACCTGAAATCTTTGGTTTTGGAAGGGTCTTATTCCAGTAAAACAGGAATTACTCGTATTCGGGATTTGCGCGGACAAGTTGGTGCCAATTGGAAAGTGCATATCCTGGCCCCAATTGACCATAAAATGCCCCTCCGCTCATTTTCTTTGTCTGGTATATACGACGCAAAAGCAGATTGGTTGAGTATTTCAGAGTTTGTTGCTGATTTGCATGGACCTCAGGTTTTGATCAAAGGAGCTGTTACGGGGGCTTGGACGGATACGGCTGCCGCTGTTATCGAATTTGACGGCGAATTGAATAACGTCCCTGTTAGTGATTTGTCGCGTTATTGGCCCAAAGCTCTCGGGCAACCTGCACATAAATGGATTGTTGAAAACCTGAGCGATGGAATCCTGGACTTTGTAAAAGCAAAATCAAGATTGGAAATTTCAAAGCAAGGTGAGCCCCGAGTTGAGTCCATGGAAGGTTCGATGAAGGTGCGCGGGTTGAGTGTTGATTATTTACGACCAATGCCTCAGGGCAAAAATGTATCTGCTGATATCCAGTTTGATCATAAAGCGATGAGCATCACCCTAACAAAAGGGCAAGTGGGAGACCTCAAGCTCAATAAAGGACGCGTTGTTTTAAGCGGGCTTAATGAGGTTGATCAATATGCAGATGTAAAATTGACAATGGGCGGAACCGTTCGATCAACCTTGGCCTTTATCGATCATAAACCTTTGGGGTTTAAGTCGGAGCTGGGCATTGATCCAAAAAATACTAAGGGCAAAGCGCAGACAGATTTAAGTCTGAAATTTATTGTCGAAAACGCTTTAACGTTCGATAAAGTTGATATTTTGGCCACATCAAAGTTATCGGATGTGGCGCTCGATAAAGTTTTTTTAGGGCGTGGGGTTCACGATAGCACGCTTGATTTAAAGGTCGATAAAAAGGGGATGACGGTTACAGGTGATGTGATTTTTGGAAAGATTCCGGCGCAACTTGTTTGGAGTCAAAACTTCAAAAACAACAGCACTTATCAAAGCCGTTATGATATAGCAGCGGTCATAGAGGATATTTCTCAAATTCGCAATTTGGGGCTCGATATTGCTCCGTTCTCAAATAAGTATTTAAAAGGCTCTATTGGAGTAAATATTCGGTTTACGG
>CALJEW010000363.1 GCA_938074585.1 uncultured Rhodospirillales bacterium
CGATGGAAATAGCACCCAAAACAATTTTATTATTCCAGATGTATGTAAATCCGCCCATTATTACTTTTAGGTTTACGGGCTCTTTTGCCGGAACTTTTAAATTCCCTGATATCAAAGCGGCTGATATGCCCGCGATTAAAAACATAATGAGTGTAAACACATAAACTCCATCACCAATGCCCGCGATTAAAAATCCACCAAATGCAGGCCCTGCCAATTGAGCAGCTTTATTAGCCGACGATGAATAGGCAACAGCTTTCGGAAATTGATCGCGCGGCATTAAGTTGGGCAAAACAGCTTGGCTGGCCGTATGGTAGAATGATCGGGCCGCACCATGTAAAGCCAAAATACCTAAAATTGGCCAAATAGTGCCCAATTCAAACCAAAACAGTGCGATCAATAAGGCCACGGCAAGGCTATGTACAATATTGCACGCTACCATAATCCGGCGCCGATCGAACCGATCAGCGGCCATTCCGGCGAAGAGAAATAAAACCAACGCAGGGGCAAATTGGGCAAGGCCAATAAGGCCTAAATCCAACGGGTCCCCGGTTAATTTATAAACATACCAGCCAACGGCCACCGTTAGCGAATGAATGCCTATGACATTGCTGGATCGATTGACGACAAACAGCCAAAAATTTCGGTTGCGCAATAAGGGCGTCGCGGACGTGGTTTCGTAGGACATAAAGTGACTTTAATCTGGGGTTAGGTTGCTATTATGTTGTGTTCGGGCCCATATGGAAAATGCGTGATGTTTTCAGCACCTTTTTCAGTCACCACCAATATGTCATGTTCGCGGTACCCACCAGCCCCGGGATGGCCCTCGGGAAGCATGATCATCGGCTCTATTGAAACAACCATTCCTGGCTCCAGCACCGTTTCAATATCTTCACGTAATTCTAGCCCGGCTTCCCGGCCATAATAATGACTAAGGACGCCAAAGGAATGGCCATAGCCAAATGTTCGATACTTAAGCAGGTTATGACGCTCATAAATCTCGTTTAATTCCATAGCGATATCGCAGCACCGGGCGCCGGGTCGAATGAGTTCTAACCCTCGCTTGTGTACTGCAACATTAACATTCCAAAGCTTTAGATGCTCATCCGAACAGCTTTCTGAAAACAAAGTGCGCTCTAATGCGGTGTAATACCCAGCGATCATCGGAAAGCAATTTAAACTTAATATATCGCCAGGTTCGATTTTGCGGCTGGTGACCGGGTTGTGGGCTCCATCCGTATTTATGCCCGATTGAAACCACGTCCAGGTATCCAAAAGCTCAGTATGGGGAAATCTGCGGGCAATTTCATGGATCATGGCTTGGGTGGAGTGCAGGGCCACTTCGAATTCAGAGACGCCGGCCCCAATAGCTTCCGCACAGGCAAAACCCCCGATGTCTGCAACGGCAGCGCCTTGTGTAATATGGGCAATTTCTTCAGCCGATTTAACCATTCGCATTTTCATAGCTGGGCCTGAAATGTCAACGAACTGGGTTTTGGGTAAAGCCGCCTGCAATTTATCCATATTAACCAAATTGATGTGATCAAATTCAATACCAATAGTTCCACCATCCGGAATTAGCTTTTGGACGGCTTTAAAATAGTTGTCGCGATGCCAATCGGTATAAATTAAATTGTCACCAACTGTCCGGCGCCACGGCTGGCCACCGTCAATATTGGCTGAAATGGTTGTCGCTGTATCTGAGCCAACCACATGCCCATATAAGCGACCAAAATGGCAGTACAGAAAATCTGAATAATAAGCTATGTTATGGTAGGACGTGAACAGAACTTGGTAAATATTATGCGTTGCCATATAGGTCCTGAGTTTCTGAATCCGAATGTCGTATTCCGCTTTGGAAAACGTATTTTTTACCGGCGTCCCATTTTTAATCGAGATCAAAGATTCCATGACTTTCTTACATCCATTTAATGCTGCTGTATGATTATTATCTTATAGAACTATCTTCCATGCCCATAGGGAATTATAGGGGTGTTTGTTGCAGCCCGCTTTTACCGCACTTTTAACGGTAGCGACCAGTTCATGGATGATGATGCGGACAAGTGGCATGGCTTTGACTGTGGTTATGTCAGATCTAATGCGTTTGTCCTAGAGCGAACTTACAATGACTTTATAGTCAAGGGGGAGACGGTGCATATTTGAGACATCGGAACCACTAAATGAAAATCCAGGATCGTCATCTTACTGTTGATCACCCGTTGAAAAAAATATCGATATAAACTTCCAACAACCGAGTTTTTGGATTGATGCTGCTACCATCGGTTATGCGGTGTAAGTGTTCGGCTTCTTCGGTGGTTAAGTCTGCCAAAACCTTGTCGCTATTCCTCCCCACTTTTTGGATTTTTTCTCAGTCCTTGCTCTAAGCGAAGCCCATAATAGCCCATTGGCCGGTGGGTTTTGATAAAAAACACCTGCTTGGCTCAACAATACTTCAATTTTGGCGACGTCGTTGCGATTAATATTTCCCTGACCCGTAATCTGGCCCTTTAGGTAATAAATGTTGGGCTTGTCAAAGACCCTTTCATCCTTCGTTTCAAGCAACGGCCCAAAGGGGTCGTGTTGTTCGGTCCAACGGCCTTGGTTGACCCAGCCAAAGCGGTCTGGTGAAGGGT
>CALJEW010000364.1 GCA_938074585.1 uncultured Rhodospirillales bacterium
GAACTCACGGCGTACGCTTCTATCGATCGCGCGCTCCCCACAATGAATGGAAAAGCAGCCCTACTTGATGACAAGCGCCGGCTTCATTTGCAGGATGGCCCCATAGATCTTATTATAGAGGCAGACGGCAGCCCGCAGGAAGTACGTGCCGCCTATTGCCAAGCAATGACATTCTTCGATGGATTGCTGTTGATGCTGGCCGGTGAATTACCATTTCTGAGATCTTCGACACACATCGGCGGTAAATTACCCACAGGCCCGGTTGCACGCATAATGACGCAGGCTGTAATACCTTATTGCGGCCAATTCGTTACACCAATGGCAGCTGTTGCCGGGGCCGTCGCAGAGTCTGTTTTGGCGGCACTGGTAAACAACAGAAATCTGTCACGGGCTTATGTCAACAATGGCGGCGATATCGCCTACTTTTTTGGCCCGGGTTCGACTTACACAATCGGAATTTGCACCAATCCTATAACCAGAGCTATGGGTGCAAGTATTCGACTGAGAGCCGAGGACCAAATTGGTGGTGTGGCGACCAGTGGATGGCGCGGACGTAGCTATTCACTGGGGATTGCTGACGCAGTGACTGTCCTGGCCGAGACCGCGGCAAAAGCCGATGTTGCGGCGACGTTAATTGCCAACGCGGTTGATCTGCAGAACTCGCCAAAAATTCAGCGCCAATCAGCAAGTGACTTGTCCCCAGACAGCGATCTTGGACAACAACAAGTCACCATTGATGTCGCTCCCTTGGGCCATGCTGAGAGACAAACGGCACTTCGTGCAGGCTGCAAATTCGCCAACACGTTATACCGCTCAGGATTGATCAAGACCGCATTTCTGAACCTACAAGGGCAGTCGATAATCGTTGGGGAGACAACGTCCCTGATTGAATTGGGTTCCAGTCACGAAAAAAATCCGCCCCTAAATCAACCGAAAGCAGACGTTTTGGTCGGAACGGGTTATCTTTTGAAATCGAGGCCTGAACAGGAAGGGCAAATCATATGAGTACCGTAAAAATCCGAAAAATTGTTACCTGTGTCGAAGAAATTTATTTAGAGATGGGCAAAACCATTGATCCACCGACCCGGCGCGCGGCATCGATTGCAGTCATAGAGAACCCCTATGCCGGCGTTTATCAGGAAGATTTGGAAGACTTGATGGTGATTGGCGAGGAACTGGGAAGCGAGTTGGGGCGCAGATGTGTTGAAGCCCTTGGCATCCAGCCAGCAGATGCCCAAAGTTACGGCAAGGCCGCAATGGTCGGAGAGAATGGCGAATTGGAGCACGCCGCCGCAATATTGCATCCACGCCTGGGTAAACCCTTGCGTGCAACCGTCGAAAAGGGAGCAGCACTTGTCGCTTCCAATAAGAAACGCGGCCCCATGGGCCATCCACTGGATGTTCCCTTGGGTCATAAGGATGCGGCTTACGTGCGTTCACACTTCGACGGCATGGAAGTCCGAATTAATGATGCGCCGCGAGCAAATGAGATCATGGTTGCAGTCGCAGTGACTGATTCTGGACGCCCCCTGCCTCGGGTTGGCGGACTGACCCACGATGAAGCAGAGGGCGTTGATGGTCTGAAATAATGAGCAATCGTGTCGAAACAGATGTTGTCATAATCGGAGCGGGTCCTGTTGGCCTTTTTGCCGTTTTTGAGTTGGGGTTGCTCGGATTGAACGCCCATGTTCTTGACGTGCTCGACAAACCGGGCGGTCAGTGCGCCGAATTGTATCCGGAAAAGCCAATTTATGACATCCCAGCCTGGCCGGTCATATCAGGTAAAGACCTGACCGACAGGCTGCTCGAACAGATCAAACCGTTTTTGCCAACGTTTCACTTTAATGATCTGGTAACCGGCATAGAAGGCAGCGTTGAAAAAGGTTTCACACTTAGCACTGAATGCGGCAAGACTTTTTTCACAAAAGTCGTTGTTATTGCCGCAGGTGGCGGTTCCTTTCAACCCAAACGCCCATCCATTCCGGGCATTGCAGGCTTCAACGGTACTTCTGTGTTTTATGCAGTCCGCGAGCGAGAAACTTTCCGGGGTAAAGACCTACTGATCGTTGGTGGAGGTGACTCAGCGCTGGATTGGTGTCTGAACCTCCAACCGATCGCCAAACGTGTCACTCTCGTGCATCGGCGCGACAATTTCCGAGCTGTACCAAACAGTGTCAGTAAAATGAAAACCCTAGTAAGACAAGGCAAAATGGATTTTATTGTCGGTCAGGTCTCTAAATTATGCGGAACCGGCGGACAGCTTCAGTCCGCAGTGATCAAAACTAAAGAAGACGCTATTGAGATGACTTGCGACCGGCTTCTTCCTTTTTTTGGTTTGACGATGAAACTAGGTCCTGTTTCCGATTGGGATCTTGAACTCGACGGCAATCAAATAAAAGTCGACACAGCAACCTTCTCGACCTCCAAGCCAGGCATTTTCTCGATTGGCGACATCAATACGTATCCAGGGAAACTTAAATTAATCCTGTCCGGATTCCACGAAGGAGCTCTTATGGCACACGCGGCCAAAGCCCTTACACACCCAGAAGAGCGCGTAGTTTTGCAATACACAACCTCTTCCAAAAACTTACATAAAAAATTGGGGGTCGCATGAAATTGATTGTAACGGACATCGATAAAACTCTACACGAGGTCGACTTCAAAGAAGACGACATTCTTATGCATGTTTTACGGGATGCAAATATGGGCATTCTCGCGGAATGTGGCGGTAGCTGTGTCTGTGCGACCTGCCACGTTTATGTGGATCAAGAATGGTTAAGCAAACTTGATGGCATCGGAGACGATGAAGAAGACATGTTAGATGAAGCCTATGAGCCTAATGGCAACTCGCGACTATCATGTCAAATTCAGCTTTCGGAATCTCATGACGGCATAAAACTAACTATTGGACCTAAGTGGGACTGACCCAGCGCGTGGGAATGGAGAAGAGAATGGAATGCGTAAAAAATGCCTGGTATGTTGCGGGGTGGTCTTCGGAATTTGGAGATGAACTGCGCCGTGTGACAATCCTTGAACAAAATGTTGTGATGTTTCGCAATTCTAAAGGAGGCGTCATTGCCATGGATGACCGTTGTCCACACCGGCAACTCCCTTTGTCAAAAGGCAAACGTATCGGCGACGATATTCAGTGCGGATACCATGGACTGACATTCAATTGCAGTGGCAAGTGCATACGTGTCCCCGGACAATCTGGCCAGCCGTCATCCATATATGTCGACACCTATCCAGTGTATGAAAAACATCAAATCACTTGGATTTGGATGGGTGATCCTGAGTTGGCCGACGTAAACACTATTTTTGATATGCCAGAATTCACAGATTCCACATGGCATGCGCATCAGGGTGAGGCACTTCATCTGAAATCAAATTATCTGAACGTTGCCGAAAATTTGGTTGATCCCGCGCACGTCAGTTTTGTTCATCCATCGACTTTGGGTGACGCCGCCGGTGAAGACGTTCCCGTCCATGTTGACACCAAAAGCGACGTCATCAGTGCGTGGCGTTGGATACGTAATGCGCCACCGATTGGATTTTTTCAACAATTTGGAAACTTCACCAGCAATGTTGATCGCTGGCACTATTATTACCTGCATATGCCGAGCACGGCCGTTATCGATTTCGGCAGCGCAGATACAAAAGACAACCTGCCAGAAGACCAACGCAGCAAAGGTGTTCGGGTGTTCGCCCTTCATTTCCTGACACCCGTTACATCCGAATACACAATTGATCGCTGGATGCATCTGCGAAATACAGCCCTAGGAGACGGTGCAGCGTCAGCAGAAATGGACGCCATGTTCAAAGTGGCTTTCGCCGAAGATAAGGAAATTTTGGAAGCGGTACAGGAGGAGGAAAATCGGCCACAAACGCGTCAACTCGTCCGAATTGCAATTGACAAAGCGCCAATCGCGTACCGCAAAAAAATCCAAATGTTAATCGATCTGGAAAACAATCAGAGGGTTGGGGGGCCCACATAATCAACTTGGTATAGTGTCTATTTAATCAATTCTAACACATTCCACATGGGAGGAATAAAATGAAGTTACTAAAATTGAGTATCCCCGCAGCTGCAATGGCAGTTATGGGCGTTCTGGCGGGATCGGCAATGGCTGCCGATACCATCAAAATCGGTGAAATCAATCATTACAAACGTATGGCCGCGTTTGCAAACCCCTATAAACAAGGAATTGAGTTGGGTTTGGAGGAAATAAACGCAGCCGGCGGTGTTCTGGGAAAACCGCTCGAATTCATTTTTCGCGACGATCAAGGAAAACCTGGTGAAGCCGTCAAAATCGCCGAAGAATTAATGACGCGCGAAGGTGCTGTCATGTTGACAGGAACCATTTTATCTCACGTCGGACTGGCAATTTCTTCCTACGCCGGCAAAAAGAAACATCTTTACCTAGCCTCAGAACCGCTTGCAGATGCATTGGTCTGGGAGAAAGGTAACAAGTATACTTTCCGATTGCGAACTTCGACGTTCATGCAGGCATCCATGCTGGCCGAAGCAGCTGCAAAAAGCCCCGCCAAGAAGTATGCAACGATTGCGCCAAACTATGCCTACGGTAAAGATGCGGTCGCTGCGTTCAAAAAAGCATTGCTGAAGCTACGCCCTGATGTTGAATTTGTCACAGAACAATGGCCCGCTCTGTTCAAGATTGATGCTGGCGCTGAAGTGCAAGCCATTGAGCGTGCCAAGCCGGACGCCATATACAATGTAACATTCGGTGGCGACCTCGCTAAGTTTGTCCGTGAAGGCACGACCCGCGGTTTGTTCGAAGGGCGAAAGGTATATGGCCTGCTTACGGGCGAGCCTGAGTATCTGGACCCACTTAAAGATGAAGCTCCTGAAGGCTGGATTGTAACCGGTTATCCCTGGTACGATTTCAAATCCGGTCCTAACAAAATTTTCGTAGATGCCTATATGGCAAAATTCAACGAACGCCCCGGCATCGGATCCTTGGTTGGCTATATGACCGCGCAATCCGTCGCTGCTGGAATTTCGGCAGCAGGGTCTACGGAAACCGAAGCCTTAGTAAAAGCGTTTGAAGGTCTGAAAATTTCAACCCCAGTTGGCGAGATTATGTTTCGCAAACAGGACCACCAATCGACGATGGGTGCCTTCGTCGGCACAACCGCGCTCCGAGATGGCAAAGGCGTCATCGTCAATTGGGTATATAAAAAAGGCGAAGATTACCTACCCTCTGATGAAGAAGTAAAAATGTTGCGGTCTGCAGCAAAATAAAACAACTGGTATAGCCCGAAGCCCTTTCGCTTCGGGCTATTTTTATATTTTCTTAGATAAACGAAGGTGTAGTCCATGAGCCTTCTTATAGCTCAGTTTTTAACCGGCCTGGCCAATGCGGCAGCACTTTTTCTTGTTGCCTCCGGCCTGTCACTGATATTCGGTGTTACCCGAATTGTAAATTTTGCCCATGGTTCCTTTTACATGTTAGGCGCGTTTATTGGTTATTCATTAATGCAGGTCCTGCCCGGCTTTTTTGGGTTTTGGAGTTCGGTTCTATTGGCTGGTATTGCAGTTGGACTGATTGGCGTCATCGTTGAAATGTTTGTCCTCAGGCCCATTTACAAGGCACCTGAACTATTTCAGCTTGTGGCTACCTTCGGAGTGATCCTGGTCATTCAGGATCTAACCTTGATGACCTGGGGAGCTGTAGACGTTTTGGGCCCGCGCGTGCCAGGGCTTAAAGGTGTGGTCCGCATATTAGGCGAACCTGTACCCCAGTATGACTTAGCCTTAATAGCCATAACGCCCTTTGTTTTGTTTGCACTTTGGTATTTGATTACTAAAACCCGAGTTGGAATTCTTGTTCGCGCAGCGACACAGGACCGGGAAATGGTTGGCGCGCTGGGCGTCAATCAGGCGTGGTTGTTCACCGGTGTGTTTTTTCTGGGTGCGGCGCTCGCTGGATTAGGTGGAGCTATCCAGTTGCCAAAAGGTGGCGCAGACCTATTGATGGATTTTAATATCCTCGCTGCAATTTTTGTTGTTGTCGTTATTGGTGGTATGGGCTCATTGCCCGGCGCCTATTTAGCAGCCGTATTGATCTCCGTATTAAACGTCTTTGGTGTCTCTTACATTCCACAAAGCACATTAGTGCTGATGTTCGTTGTTATGGCCGTAGTGTTGATGGTCAAACCCTTCGGCTTGCTTGGGCGTGAAGAAGTTGCTGGAGAACACGGGCAAGTTGGGGAACCGGAACGTCCATTTAAACCCGCGGGCAAAAAAGGTCGGATAATCGTTGCCGCACTGCTTTTACTGCTGGCACTTCTCCCCGTTTTCGGCTCATCCTTTGCCATGGTGCTGGTGACAGACATTATCATTTTTTGTCTATTCGCAGCGAGTTTACATTTTATATTGGGTTTGGGCGGATTAGTCTCATTTGGTCATGCGGCCTATTTTGGTGGTGGTGCCTACGTCGCGGCATTGCTTGTCAGTTCAGCAGGAACTCCTATGGAACTGGCGTTCCTGCTCGCCCCTCTAGGGGCTTGTCTGGCGGCAGTAATCATTGGCTGGCTGTGTATCCGTTTGACCGGCGTATATTTCGCCATGCTGACAATGGCATTCGCACAGCTTCTTTGGTCTTTGGTCTATCAGTGGGATGAGTTTACCGGAGGTGACGACGGCTTGGTGGACATCTGGCCTTCTCCTTGGCTAGCAGAAACAGAGGCCTATTATTATCTGACCCTCATTGTCGGCGTCGGTGGCATTATATTATTGCGCCACACCGCACACACGCCGTTTGGTTATGCGTTGCGTGCATCGCGGGATTCGTCTCGTCAGGCAGAAGCGACGGGCATCCATACAAAACGTGTACAATGGGCGGCCTTCGCCTTCGCAGGCTCAATGGCAGGGCTTGCCGGAGCGCTGTTTGTATTTTCCAAAGGTAGTATCTTCCCAACAGAGCTGGAGATCGCGCGTTCTTTTGATGCCCTAATCGTCGTCTTCCTGGGCGGCGTAAAGACATTGTCCGGCGCTGTTGTTGGCGGTGCCACGTTGGAACTGGTAAAAGATTATCTAACGCGCTTTGAATACTGGCGCTTAATTCTTGGCGTGTTGATCATTGTGATCGTTATCCTGGCCCCTGACGGAATTGTTGGATCTTTACGAAAACTTGGTGAACGCACTGGTCTGTTGCGTGAAGCGGAGGTATCTAAATGACCGATGTTTTAAAAACCGACGGCCTCTCCAAATCCTTTGGCGGCATACGCGCGGTTCACAATGTCAACTTCACGGTTGCTGAGGGCGAACTCCTCGCTCTGATCGGACCAAATGGAGCGGGTAAAACAACGTGCTTCAATATGTTGATGGGCCAACTGAAACCAACAAGCGGAAAGGTCTATTTGCATGGTGAGGACTTAGCCGGCCTAGCCCCTCGCGAAATATGGCGCAAGGGTGTTGGTCGGACATTCCAGATCACTGGTACCTATCAATCGATGACGGTCATAGAGAACGTCCAAATGGCATTGATTTCTCATCATAAACGTCTGTTTTCCATCTTGAAATACGCACACAAGCTCTATCGCGATGAAGCTATGTCGTTGCTCGAGTTGGTTGGTATGGCAGATCAGGCAGAACGCCATTGTGCTATCCTGGCTTATGGCGACTTGAAGCGCCTGGAACTGGCAATCGCGCTTTGCAACCATCCGCGTCTGCTTTTAATGGATGAGCCGACCGCCGGGATGGCACCAAAAGAACGGATTGGCTTGATGCAATTAACGACCGATATCGTAAAAAACCGGAAAATCAGTGTTTTGTTCACCGAACATGACATGGATGTCGTTTTTACTCACGCTCACCGAATTATGGTGCTGAACCGTGGCGAGCTCATTGCCAACGGTACTAGCGAAGAAATCCGCAATGACGCCCGCGTACAGGAAGTTTACCTAGGCGGCGGCCATCTCTTTGAAAAAGATGAAGATCAAATAAATGCTTGAATGTAAAAATATAAACAGCTTCTACGGCAAGGCTCATATTCTTAACGATTTGTGTATGTCAGTTGACGCGGGAACGGTCGTGTCTCTGCTGGGTCGCAATGGCGCAGGCAAGACAACAACCATAAAATCGATCATGCAAATGGTCGTTCCGAAAACCGGTCAAGTGACATTTTTGGACCGCGACATCACTGGCTGGCCACCACACAAAGTCGCACGAATGGGGCTCGGGTATGTACCAGAAGAGAGGCGCATTTTCACAGACCTCACGATCCTTGAAAACTTGGAAGTCGGACGTCAACCAGCACGCGATGGCAGCATTGAATGGACTATTGAGATGCTGTTTGAAATTTTTCCAAACCTCAAGGAGCGCCGAAACAATCGCGGCAAGGAGCTTTCTGGAGGCGAACAACAAATGCTGACCATCGCACGAACCCTGATGGGCAATCCCAAATTGTTATTGCTAGATGAACCCTCAGAAGGAATTGCCCCCGTGATCGTCGAACAGATGGCTGAAACTATTCTCAATTTAAAGGCACAAGGTGTCACAGTACTGATCTCCGAACAGAACCTTCACTTTGCCCGTATTGTCGCGGACCGAGCCGTCATAATTGAGAGCGGCAGCTTGAAATTTGACGGAACTTTTTTGGACCTGGATGCGCAACCTGAAATCCAGGGCGCCTATCTGTCTGTTTGACAAATCAAATAGACCAATTTTAGGTCGCTGTATAAAATAGGAAAATGACATGTCTGGGTCTGAAAAAATTTCTTTGCAGGATGCGCTTGCCGCACTTGCCGACAAGAAGATGCCAATATTAGCCGGGGGTACTGATTTTTACCCCGGGTTGATGGACGGACCGGCGCCATACCCGGTCCTCGACATCACCCTTATTAGCGGCTTGAAAACCCTTGAGAAAATGAATTCCGATTGGCGCATTGGGGCTGCTGTAACCTGGACGCAGGTGGTGAAAGCTGAACTTCCACCCGCCTTTGCCGGTCTGCGGGCAGCTGCCCTGGAAGTCGGGTCCCTGCAGATACAAAACTCAGGAACCGTTGTTGGCAATATCTGCAATGCTTCTCCGGCAGCAGATGGGGTTCCTCCGTTAATCGCGCTGAATGCGAGGGTTGAAATTTCATCAGCATCTAATGTTCGGGTGGTCCCGATTGAGCAGTTCATCTTGGGCGTGCGTGATACGGCGCTCGAACCTGATGAGATTGTAACCGCCCTGTTGGTACCTGAATTCCCTAAGGGGACGATCAGTAAATTCAAAAAACTGGGGACACGATCTTACCTCGTCATTTCAATTGCGATGATTGCGGTCACATTGGAAATTAGTGACGCTGGCATCATTTCCAACGTACGTATTGCTGTCGGCGCATGCTCTGCTGTAGCACAGCGGCTTTTTGCACTGGAAGAAGAGCTTGCAGGTCTCAAGATAAGTAAAATAGCCCTCAGTGGAAGTGTTCGAATGGACCACCTATTTGGCCTTTCGCCCATAGACGATGTGCGCGGCAGTGGAGGCTTCCGCATAGAAGCGGTGCGCGAAATACTAACCCGCATGTTGGTCGATTGTGCAAATGATGGAGGCCCGTCATGATTTCTCCTTCAAGAGATAAAAGTTCAATCGATATTTCATTTTTACTAAATGGAAGCTCAACAACCATAGAAGCCATACCGACCACCCGCCTCTCCGAAGTTCTCAGAGAAGTGAATGGCACCCGAGACGTGAAGATTGGCTGCAACGCCGGAGATTGCGGGGCATGCACCATCCTCGTCGATGGATCGCCGGTTTGTTCCTGTATAACAGCAGTGAGCCAAGTTGACGGCAAAAAAATTGAAACCCTATCAGGATTGGCTGCAAAGGACCCTGTTACCAAAAAATTATCCCAGTCTTTTCTTGACCATGGTGCCGCTCAATGTGGCATTTGCACCCCGGGTATTCTGGTCGCTGCAACCGCCCTGTTACGCGAAAATCACTCGCCCGACGAAGCCCTCGTACTTAATGCGCTCGGCGGCGTGTTGTGCCGGTGTACTGGATACCGAAAAATTATAGATGCCGTGCTTGGTGTGGAACCCCTGAACGCAGCGGTATCAAGCGGCGTCGGTGCTGCTATTGCGCGCCTGGATGGCGACGAGAAGGTGTCCGGAGCTGATGCATTTGGAGACGACGTAGCACCTCCCGGAGCTCTGACCCTGCGGGTTATCCGCTCTCCTCACCATCACGCTGATTTCAAACTGGGCGATGTTAGCGCATTTGTCGATCAGACAAAAGGTCTTGCTTTAGTCCTCACAGCTCAAGACATTCCAGGCACCAATTTGTTCGGCGTCATTCCGGGTTTTATAGATCAGCCAGTGTTTGCCGAAAAAACCACGCGTTTCAGGGGTGAAGCGATCGCAGCAATCGTTGGTGATGCACATGTTGTTAACAAGTTGGATTTGTCGTGTTTCCCTGTCGAATGGACGGAACGTGAGGCCATTTTAACTTCGGGTGATGCGCAAGAAGAAGGCGCAATACGCTTGCACGGTGATAAAAACAAAAATCTGATGTGTACGGGACTTGTTCAATGTGGTGATGCTGTTGGCGGATTAGAAGTCGCCTTCGTAAAATCCAGCGGCCAGTTTGAAACCGGATTTATTGAACATGCTTATATCGAACCCGAAGCCGGTTACGCGCGGCGCATCGGAAATCGGATTGAAATTTATGGATGTACCCAAGCACCCTTCATGGATCGCAACAGCGTTGCCTCTATTATGGGACTGGACCCGTCGGCAGTCCGAATTGTTCCGACATCTGTCGGTGGCGGTTTCGGTTCCAAACTCGATTTATCGTTTCAGCCCTATGTCGCGCTAGCGACCTGGATGTTAAACAAACCGGTACGGATGACCTACACCCGTATCGAATCGATGCAATCGACGACAAAACGGCATCCATCCGAAATCAGCCTGGAGATCGGGGCTGACAAAAACGGTAAAATTTGCGGTTTCAATTTTGCGGGGACTTTCAATACAGGCGCTTATGCATCCTGGGGACCAACGGTCGCCAACAGGGTACCAGTGCATGCATCAGGCCCCTACTCAATCGAAAATTACAAAGCTGTCAGTCGTGCAATATATACCCACTGTGTGCCAGCTGGAGCTTTCCGGGGGTTTGGCGTGCCGCAATCAGCCATTGCCGTGGAAAGTATATTGGATGACTTGGCCGTGCAACTTGATATGGACCGGCTGGAATTTCGGATTTTCAACGCCCTCGAAAACAACAAACCAACCGTTACCGGTCAGGTCTTCGAGAACTCTGTAGGTATAAGAGCCTGCCTTGAGAGCCTTCGTCCGAAATGGACCGATGCACTGGAGCAAGCTCAGACCTATAATACCAAGGCGGAAAAGTCAGGATCGCCGTTACGCCGCGGGGTCGGAGTGGCGTCGGGTTGGTATGGATGTGGCAATACGTCTATGTCAAATCCGTCGGCAATAAAATCAGGGATCACACGCGATGGCCTGATTTGTCTGCACCAGGGGGCAGTTGATATTGGTCAGGGTTCTAACACCGTCATACCGCAAATATTTGCCAGTGCTTTGGGTGTTCCCATTGATCAAATCCTCATCAAAAGCGCTGATACAGACATCACTCCAGACGCCGGAAAAACCTCGGCGTCACGACAAACGTTCATTTCCGGTAATGCAGCACGATTGTCTGCGGAAGCTTTACGGGGCGAGATACTCCGACTGACGAATTGCCCGCCAGATGCGACTATTCGTTTCGACGGCTCAACAATAATCGTCACAGCCGCGCATGGTACAGAAAGACAGATAAACCTTGTGAGCCTTAAGGAAAATGACAATGGCTATGTTTTGTCGGCCGAAGAAAGTTATGACCCACCAACTGAACCAATGGATGAAAATGGCCAAGGGTCTCCTTATGCCCTCTTTGGTTATGCGGCGCAAATGACCGAACTGAGCGTTGATACTCGCCTCGGCTCGATCAAGTTGCTGAGTTTCACTGCTGCCCATGACGTCGGAAAAGCCATCAACCCGGTTTTGGTCGAAGGTCAAATTCATGGCGGAATTGCGCAAGGTATTGGATTGGCGCTGATGGAAGAGTTTATACCCGGCAGAACCGAAAATCTGCATGACTATCTGATACCAACAATTGGCGACGTCCCACCCATTGAAACATACATCCTTGAAGTTACTGACCCGAATGGGCCTTACGGCGCGAAAGGACTCGGTGAACATGTGCTTATTCCCACCGCCCCGGCAATCCTCAATGGAATCACACATGCGTGTGGTGCAAAGGTCCGTAAGCTTCCAGCAACACCAGAACGTGTACTGGCGGAAATAAGAATTTCGAATAAGAAGGAGCAGGCTAATGGTTAGACAGTCCGTTGACAGTGTGCGAGATGGTAAAATTCGTTGCGATGCGTGTCCAGTTATGTGCTACATCGCCGATGGACGTTCGGGAGCGTGTGATCGATACGCCAATGATGCGGGCGAACTTGTCCGCGTTGACCCCTTCACCATCCTCGAGAAAGCGTCCGATCGAAACGCCAAGGCGGTTCCGTTCTTGCAGAATATCGAGGCAGATGACTGGGATGGTGACATCCTTCAGGGCAGCAGGCCCTTTATAACTGCCGTTGGTGCAGGCACCACATACCCAGACTACAAACCCGCTCCATTCATTGTAAGCCAAAAGAGCGGCGATATGGACATGGTCACCGTCGTTACGGAAGGCATATTCAGCTATTGTGGCGTCAAGATTAAAATTGATACCGACCGTCATCTAGGCCCTGAACGTTCTTATGTCCGCTCAGGTGGGGAGCCGATAGGTCACGTAATGACAGGTGAATATGGATCGCAAATGCTTTCCTTGGGCGGTGTCCAACACTTGACAGGTGGATCTAAAAAAGAAGGCCGCTTGACTTGCGATGCGCTTCTCAGATTATGCAACAGAGAGCCGGTTACCCTGACTATCGATGACGGTGTCGAAATTATCGTTCAGGCAGGTATGGCACCCATCATCAATGACATTACAGAACAGCGTATGCGGGTTGGATGCGGCTCAGCAACAATCGGAATGTTTGCAAAACAATGGGCCCTGCATGTCGATGAAGTCGTGGTTGTGGATGATCACATAACTGGCGTTCTTTCCGAACACCAGGCAGGGAAGCTTCTTGATGTGCAACCCACAGGCATCAAAATCAACGGCCGCCGGTCGACACCAGGACGATACTTTCAAGTCGCTGAGCCCGGGACGGGCTGGGGGGGAACAAATATCGATGACCCGTTAAAAATACTGGGCGACTTCAATCCAAAATTCGCGAGGCCGGGCATTCGAATGTTAATGGTATCGACTACGGGCGAACAATGGGGCTACTACGTGCTCGACGACAATCTTAAGCCCGTCACAGCTGATTTGCCCGATGAACTTGCCGTTTCTGTGGAACGAATTGCCGATAATTGCGAGCCGTCCGTGTGCTCAGTGCTGTTTATGGGTGGAGCCGGCGGGTCCCTGCGGGCAGGCGTAACCGAAAACCCAGTTCAACTAACTCGCTCCGTAAAAGAGTCCGTCACCTACGTGTCCTGCGGCGGCGCGCCGGCCTATATATGGCCGGGCGGCGGGATAACTGTTATGGCGGATGTCACCCAAATGCCGACCAACTCATTTGGATACGTACCGACACCTGCACTTGTCGCCCCCATTGAGTTTACCATGCGCTTGTCTGACTACGAGAAACTCGGCGGCCATATGGACAGTGTACAGTCCATCGATGATGTGTCGTCACAGTTTGAACGCCGCGTTCAGATAGACAACAGTATGGTATGGCCAATGGATGCCCGAAACTTTAAACCTGACTAAGGAAACGTCTCATGGCTGAATAGCAGGAGTAAACAGATGTTCGAGATATTAATTGCAGGGGGAGGTTTTGCGGGACTATGGGCAGCGCATGTCGCCCCGAGCAGATATATTCATTTGGGCATTAACTTTAGCATAACCGTGCTTTCCGATAGTGATCACTTAACTATAAAACCTACGCTCTGCGAAGGCACTGTCAGACTAAACCCGCTTTGACGGCTAATCATTGAAGTCCTAGAATTTTTTTATAAAATTCAAAATCCATTCCATTATTTTAAAACATCTCCTGAAGTTATCTGGCTGGCCGTAATAATGTACGTCCGTTTCCCACTTAACCTGCACAACGTTGAGGATCTTCTCCACGAGCGCGGTCTCGACATTTGCCACCTAAATTTACGCTATAGAATAAAAAGTTCGTTCATGAATTTTCCGTGGAACACAGTATGCTAAAGGTATGCCTGTATCTAATTCGTCATATTGGAATTTATCACAAGCTTCGACTTGGGTAATTTTTCGTGACCTCAAAATTATATCTAATTTCTCGCCCCCGAAAGAAATCAACCTTCAAAATTTCCCGTTTCAAGCGGCAACAAACGCAGCAATCATTTCAATCCCCTAAATCAAAGTTTTGATCCGGACAAAGAAAAACCCCAAGAAACTGTTGCGTTTCGAGGGGTTATTGTTTGGTTGCGGGGGCAGGATTTTTTCAAGACCCTACAGTATCCAAACGTGTGTGAATGCATCATATATATGGTGCCTTGGTGAAACCCGGATTTTCAATAACCTACTCTTGTGATAAAGTTTTGCTTTTAATCACCGTATTCAGGGTGACAGTATACTACATAAAAAGCACAAAAATTGAGGTGGTATATGTAACCAGTTCCAATAATTGAAATTTTTAATTAAATAATATTGTTCACTACGTGCTGCCATACGATGCCTTGGCAAATTAAGAGCTCAAATTGGCAGTCATTTTGCCATCATACCCATTTCATCGCGCAGGAGATCAAGAAATCGGTTGCAACAAGGCAGCAAAGTACGTTCCTTCAAGCGGATAACCCCTGCACTATCGGACCATTCAAGTCCGCCGACATCCAATCTGCACAAGCCTTCGGATATCTTGTTGGTCGTTATATCAGAAACAACAGTAATCAAATTTGAAGCCTGAAGTAGACCCGCCGTAAAATTACGAGATACAGCTTCTACCGGAATGGAATTTGGTTCGAACTCCATTTCTGTAAAAGTTTGGCTAATATGACGTGCGGTCGGATCAGATGGCGATGGGAGAACCCACCCATATGGCCCGAGATCTTTGAGCTTTACAGTCCGCTTTAGCTTGGTAAGCGGATGCCCTTGGCGAACCAACAAGTAAAGTTTTACCACTGCCAATTGCTCACCAGCCATTTCAGCAGGCAGGTCATCCGTTATGCGCCCCAGAAGCATATCAATATCACCGCTCTGCAAACGTGAAAGGTTTTCTTCACGGGTACTGGTTGCTATTTTGATTTGCACGTTGGGAGATATCTTCGTCATTTTGGCAACGACATTAGGGACAATTTGCCCGATCCAGAACTGACCAACACCAATGGATACAACCCCTCCATCACCTGCCTTCATTGCCCGTACGTCTTGACTTAAATTGAACATCTCCTGTTCAATTTTTGCAGTCCTGTTTAAAAACAAAGCCCCAAACGACGTCAGATCTACGCCGCGTGATTTACGCTCGAATAAGCTGGCTCCTAAAAGAGATTCTGCACGTGAAACAATTTTTGTTAACGCCGATTGGGTCATTCCGTGTTCTCGCGCAGCAGCTGATATACTACCCTGCTCCACGATGCTCTTTAGATACTTTATGTGTTCTGTTTCCATAGATGATATTCCTAAATAGAATGGTTTATTTAAATAATTGCATTTGTCGGAATATATAAAAAGTGTAATATTTAAATAATTCAGTTATAGGAGAATGAAATGAAGCCTAAGAACATGCTGTTCATCTTTTCAGATGAACATACACGCGAAATCACCGGATGTTACGGCAATAAAATCGTAAAAACACCCAACATTGATAAGTTAGCTCAGAACGGGACACGTTTTGATAATGCCTATACCAACTGCCCCATATGTGTGCCGGCGCGGGCCAGTCTGGCAACGGGGCGTTATGTGCATGAAATTGGCAACTGGGATAATGCCCATCCCTACACTGGCGAGACCCAAGGGTGGGGGCATCGATTACAGAGAGAAGGCCGTAATGTTACTGCGATTGGAAAATTACATTACCGCGCTGAAAAAGATCACAATGGTTTTTCCAATGAAGTGAACACGCTTCACGTCGTCGATGGCAAAGGTGATTTGCTGGGGCTTAATCGAGAAAACATGACAGAACGGGGCGCCGTCAAACAATTGGCCGCCGAAGCAGGGCCAGGAGATTCGACCTACATCCGTTACGATGTCAGTACAGCTCAAGAAGCCGTTCGCTGGTTAAAAGATGAGGCACCCAAGCAAGTCAAACCCTGGACGTTGTTCGTCGGCTTTGTACTTCCTCATTTCCCCTTAATCGCACCGCAAGAATATTACGACATGTATCCAGAGAATGATCTACCCTGGCCGCGTATGTATCGCGAAACGGATCATGTTAATCATCCGGTCATCAAAGCGTTAAGCACCATCATGTCCTACGACGACTATTTTATGGAGGAAAAAGTTCGTATCGCGCGCTCCGCTTATTTTGGTATGGTATCAATGTTGGATTATCACATTGGGCAAGTTCTTGATGCTCTCAACGAAAACGGTCATGGCGATAGTACGCGCATTGTTTATACATCAGACCATGGCGATAATCTTGGGCATCGAGGTCTTTGGGGTAAATCGGTTATGTACGAAGAAGCCGCTGCCATCCCAATGATAGTTGCAGGCCCTGATGTACCAACTGGTCATGTTGTCTCCGATCCGGTTTCATTGGTTGATTGCCATCAAACGATAATTGAAAGTGCGGGCTTGGATTTAACATCGGAAGAAGAGCACGAAATGCCCGGCCATTCTTTGTTCCGTATGGCCAATGGTGAATTACCCGAACGCACCATTCTAAGCGAATATCACGCCGCGGCATCGTCGACAGCTATGCTTATGATCCGCAATGGTAAATGGAAATACACGCATTATGTCGGCGAACGACCAGAACTTTATGATCTGCAGGCTGATCCACATGAGACCAATGATCTAGGTGAAAGCACAGATCATAAAGCTGAACTGGCGGATTGCGAAGCGAAACTGCGCGACGTGATGGACCCGGAAGCTGCCAACGCTCAAGCCTTTGCCGATCAAAAAGCTATGATTGAAACTAACGGCGGCTTAGAAACCATTAGCTCAAAAGGTGATTTTGGATATACCCCAGCACCGGGACAAACACCGCTGTATGATTAATTGAGTAAAGTAGACTTTCCTAGAATATTGGCTTTCGCGCCCGGTGGTGGCGTGTAAACCAGCATGCCTTCAGCGCGTACGGCGTCGGCACCACCCCAATGGTTCATCATTGCACGTTGATCGGCTTTAGCACGTGAATTGATTGCTTCCGGATCACAAATGGTGCGTAGGCTGGCAATCAATTGCTTAAGAACTTCCGCGTACGCAGCCTCTTTTGCCAAATCGGTTAATTCGTTTGGATCAGACTCCAGATCAAATAATTGTGGTTCCATGCCCGCATAATAAATCAGTTTCATATCCAGATCGCGCAGCATAAAACCACCTGCTAACGAGCCCGCTGCGTGGTATTCTGCAAAAACGGTGCGTTGACGGTCATTGCCATGAATGGCTGGCCACAGAGAGCGACCCGGCAAATCACCGTCTTCGTCTTTCAATTCTTTGCCGAAAGCCTCGACCAATGTCTGGAACAAATCAATGTGGGAAACGTTTTCGGTAATTATTACCCCTTCGGGTATATCCGCTCCCGTCACAATCAAGGGCACACCGATAGAGCCCTCATACAAATTACATTTTCCCAATAGTTCGTGTGAACCCGCCATCTCGCCGTGATCGCTGGTATAAATAATGTGGGTGTCATCAATAAGACCCAGCTCTTCAACAGCTGTTATTACCCGCCCTAATTGGTCGTCCATATGCGTGATCAGCGCCATATATCCGGCTGTGATTTTTTTCAAATCCAGTTTTGATAATTCACCCCAACGCATGGTTTTTCGTAAATGATCAATGGCCGGATGATGTGGACGGCTACCCGACAGGGACGCAGGAGGCAATGGAAAATCATCAAATGGATAAAGATTCCAAAGATGTTCAGGCACAGAAAATGGTGGATCAGGACTGACATAAGAAACATGCAAGGCCCATGGTTCGCCTTCCGGTCGGTCGTGCTTTAACCAGTTGATCGCCTTATCACTGATGACGCTATCAAAGTCCTGATATTCTGTACCGCCAATACCTGATTTTTCCAAATAAAGTTCCCATTGACCGACATTTTCAGGCTCGTCATCGATGCCACGCAACAGCATAGAAACGCCTCCTTTTCCATCCAGAATATGCATGGGGTCGATTTCCTGGCTGAAACCATTATCGTCATCAATGGACCGGTAATGAAGTTTACCAATGTTGGTGACATTTACGCCTTGGTCGCGAACCCGTTTCATCCAGCTGGGAATTTTCCCATCATAAACAATCGCATTATCCCAATAACCGGCCTGATGCGGATATCGCCCACAGGCGATACCAGCCCGTGCCGGACAGCAAAGAGCGCTAGCCGCATAGCGTTTTTAAACAAGGCACCGCGGGCCGCCAGCTTGTCGAGATTGGGCGTATGAACAATTGGATTACCGTAGCAACCGAGATACAAACGGCTGTGATTATCGGATTGGAAATAAATCAAATTTTTGGATGCGGGCATATTTTATCCTAATTGAATACGGCAGTTTCTCCGGGTGTGGGTGTTGCTCCAAACGTGCCTTTTTTTAGGATCGCTTCTCGTCCACCGTGTGCAGCAATACGCGATGCCTGGTCCGCTTTGGCAAGAGCATCCAACCGTACCGGATCAACAATCGATAGCAGTATCCCCTTCATTTCTTGCATCATGCGCTGATGCTGAGGGCCTGCGGACAGATCATTTATCTCTTCCGGGTCATTGATTAAATCGAACAGTTGATCGGGATAGCCCACATAATGTACGTATTTTAAACTCCCTTTACGGATCATAAAACTACCGGTGTTGGAAGCCGCAGCATGAAATTCAGCGAAGGCAATGCGATCAGGATCAGCGCCATTAGCCAGTTCAAACAGAGAAGTTCCGGGGAAACAAAAATCGTCCTGCTCTTGTTCAATTCCTACTCCGTCCATTACCGTCGGATAAATGTCAACGAGTGTTATTGATGTATCCAATACTTGACCCTCTGGCACGCTGTCTCCGGCGACGATCATGGGTACACCAACGGCCTCTTCAAACATGTTGCATTTTCCCCATACGCCGTGCTTTCCATTGGTTTCGCCGTGATCACTGGTGTAAATAACTCGAGTTGTATCCGTCAGTCCGACTTCATCGAGTACGTCCAAAATTTTACCCACATTAGAATCAAGATAGCTGCATAAGCCAAAATAGGCAGACACCGAGCGCCGTACAGCATCATCAGATAAAGGCTCGTCAATTCCATGATAAATTCGAACGTCCTTGATCGCTGGATGCTCTGAGCGTTCACCAACGTCGTGATGTGTTGGCCAAGGCATATCATTAGGTAAATACATATCATAAAACTCGGGTGGACATTGCAGCGGAGGATGCGGGCAGACAAGCGAGACAAATCCAACCCAGGGCTTATCGTCGGGATGAGAGGCTTTGTTTTTTATCCATTCAGTCGCGTTGGCCGTTATATTTCGATCATATTCCGTATAACCCGATTCACCCGCCCCTGCGTCATCATGATACCCCCGGTACTTTGAATGCAATGCGGTTCCATCGCGTAACGATCCCAACAAATCCCCCGCGCCGCCAACCACGTGCATGGGGATGTGTTGTTTATCAAATCCGGTAGGATCCTGCTCAGATCGATAATGTAGTTTGCCAACAGATTCAACATTATGCCCATGATAAGCCAGTCGATGCCCCCACGATGGAACAGACCCTTCATAGGGACGCGCGTTGTCCCAATAGCCGATGTCATGCACATAACGCCCGGTCGCAAAACTTGCCCGTGCCGGAACACATATAGGCGAATTACAGTAAGCATTTTTAAAAAGCGTTCCCCGCGCTGCTAGACGATCTAGATTTGGTGTTTTAACCAGAGGGTGCCCATAACACCCCAATGCTTTACGGGTATGCTGATCGGACATAATTATGAGTAAATTTTGCGGTTTCATATAATATTTCTGAGTTCTGGAAAACTTTCTAAATTGTACGTTAATTTGCCTGTTTCGTCTCCTTAAATTTGGCCCATTTCACCATATATGTTATTATTAAACAATTTTCCGATTTTAGGGGCAACTTATGACTAAACCAGAAAATTTGATTTTCTTTCTGTCTGATAACCATAATGGAGACGTCATGGGATGTGCAGGCCACCCTATTGTGCAAACGCCAAACCTCGATAAAATGGCAAAATCTGGCACTCGATTTCGCACCTCTTATACCGCCAGCCCTCTTTGCTGCCCGGCACGTGCCAGCCTTGCGACCGGACGCTATCCACATCAAACGCGTCACTGGGATAATGCGAATGTTTATGATGGAGAAATCCCTAGTTGGGGCCACCGATTAAAGGCTCACGGGTATGAAACGGTAGCTATAGGAAAATTGCACTATCGAAGCACGGATGATGACAATGGGTTCAGCCAAGAAATTGCGCCTATGCATATCGTTGATGACGGTCACCTAACCGGTTTGCTTCGGTGGAGTGACGACCAGCCTGAAATGCCAGGTCAATGGGAACTTTATTGGAAGAAATCTGGAATTGGTGAAACCGAATATCAGGTGTACGACCGCAAGATAACAGAGCTCGCAATAAAGTGGCTTAAGGAAGAAGCGCCACATATAGACAAACCATGGGTGCTGCTGGTTTCTTATGTCAGTTCACACCCGCCTTTTTTAGTTCCCGAAAGGTTGTTTAATCTTTATCCTCTAGATCAAGTGCCTCTGCCCGTCTTATTCCGCGACGAAGACATGCCACATCACCCTGCACTTGATCACATCCGACGACTAAAGCGTTTCAAAACCATGGAGGACGAAGATGCATTGAAGCGCATCGCAGCTGGATATTTTGGATTAATCACACATCTGGACGAACAGATCGGTGAAGTGGTGACAGCGACCGAAACTCTTGAGATGCAAAACAATACACGCATGATCTACACATCCGATCACGGTGAAAGTTTTGGTCACCACGGGTTATTCGGGAAAAACCATTTGCTAGAACCCTGCATAAAGGTACCAATGATCGCGACCGGCCCCGGCATAAAACGAGGACATGTCTCTGATCAAATTGCCTCAGGCGTCGACTTGTTTCCAACAATTGTCGAAGGCGCTGGCGGTAGCTTGGAACCTGAAGACCATGACTTACCCGGTATTTCATTATGGCCCGCGTTGACGGGAGATGATCAGGCCCGCGTCGGATTCGTAGAGTTTCACGCATCGGCATCTCGGCATGGCGGGTTTGTCTGGCGGGAAGAAAATTACAAATTTATTTATCACGTAAATATGCCAAATCAGCTTTATGACTTGGAAATTGATCCAAATGAAGGCAATGATTTAATAGCCAACGGCACTGCTAACGGTAAAGACAAAGAAATGGAGCTATTGCTTAGGCAGTTCCTAGACCCAGAGGCAGTGGATGCACAAGCCAAAGCCGACCAAAGAACACTTGTCGAAAGCCATGGCGGTAACGCGGCCGTAAGCCAGAAAAAAACGCTGGTCTACACACCACCACCTGGAGAAAAAGCTAAATACGGTTAACCGATATTATAAGCTATTTACTAACTCCACCCATGGTCAACCCTGACGCCAATTGCTTTTGAATAGCCAAAACAATAATGAATACGGGGATGGTTACCAAAGTTGCCGCCGCCATCATCTGTCCACTTCCCCCGGCTTCCGGGTCGGCATATTTAAAGACGGTAACTGGTGCCGTACTTACATCGAATCCGCCCAACACAAGTGCCAGCTGGAAATTATTCCATGAGAAGATGAAACAGAGAATTGCCGTTGCAACCATTCCCGGTGTACTCAACGGCAAAATGACCTTAATGAAACCCTGTGCTTTGGAGCAACCATCAATCCACGCAGCTTCTTCCAAATCTTTGGGAATATCTTCGATAAACCCAATCATGATCCAAACACTAAATGGAATTGTAATAATCAAATGTGCCAGAATTAATCCACTGTAAGAATTCAGCAGACCAACCTGTTTATAAACCATCCAGAACGGCACTAATGCCGTAATATAGGGGATCATTCGAGTCAGTAAAATTGCCATTGCCAATTTTTGGAGATTGTACCGTGCAACTGAATAAGCAGTCAGCAATCCACACGCCAATCCAATAAGTGTTGCAATCCCGGAAATAACCAAACTATTACCAATATTTCGGAGCATATCGCTGTTTTCGATGACTTCATCATAGTTATCCCAGATGGGTTCAAACGACCATATGCCGGGCTCGAAAAACAGATAGTCCGGCTTGAAGGAACTCCAGAACATATAAAAGAAAATAAAGAAAAATGGCCCCACGATGGCAATCATCACGGCTTGCGTGATTAATCCTTCCAAAATTCTTTGCCCGCGTTTGGGCAGCAAACGTTTTAGTGCGACCATTCGCGTTTCCTCAGCTTTACTAAAATTATTTGGATCAGCAAAATAAAGCCAAAGAAGATCACCCCTTTGGCCGCAGCCTCACCCATATACCCATACTCAAAGGCGTTGAAATAAATGTTCATATTCATAGTTTCTGTCACATAATTCGGGCCACCTTCAGTAATAGCCAAAATAGTATCAAACTCTTTCACAGCAAAAATCGATCTCAGGATTAATGCGACAATGATATGGCCTTGCATGAGAGGTAACGTGATATGCCAAAGTATTTGCCATCGTGAAGCACCGTCAATCCGCGCTGCTTCAAACGGGTCATTCGGTAGCGACTGGAGCCCCGCTAATAAAATCAACGTCATGAAAGGCGTGTGATGCCATATACCCACTAGTATCAAGGACGGCATTGCAAATTCAGGACTTGTCGTCCATTCAACAGGGGCGACATTAATGGCGTTTAATGCGAAATTAAGCATCCCGTAGGCATTGTCGAAAAAGAGGATCCAGACAAGGCTGATCGCTGTCGACATGGCGATCATCGGCATCATCCAAATGGAGCGATAAAAAGATTTACCAGCAAACGAACGATTGAATAATAGAGCGGTCGCCATGCCTAAAATAAGTTGACCGACAACGGTCGCCAAGGCGTAATAAAATGTATGAAAAATTGACCAATTCCATCTGGGATCACTCCAGACTTTTATGTAGTTGTCGAATCCGACAGATTTAGCTTCCTGATTGGTAATTAATTGCCAATCGCCAAAACTTGTATAGACGACAATTCCGACGGGGAATGCGACCAATGCCAGTAAGAAAAAAACTGTCGGCGCATTAAAAACCACTGTCAGATTGCGGTCTACCCAATCGGTTAAATTGGATCCACTTTTCTTATCTGGCACTGCACCCGCAGTTTGAGTTTGAAGGCCATCATCTGGCATTACACGTATCCTGAATAATTCATAGGGGGGAAGAAAATGCGGGAAGACCTATTAATAGAACTCCCCGCAAAATCTCGTTCACTTCATGCCTTCGGCCTTAATGGGGGCACTTTGCGCTTCTGCGGTCATCTTCTTGGCAAACTTCGGCAAAACACCGGCGAAGTTAATACCCTTTTCCGTTTTAGCGATCAGCCCATCCATAAATTTAGCCTGTTTATCAGCCTCGGCCTGAATAGCCGCCCGACTTCCGTCACGGATAGCAACGTTCATGACTGTACCCGCAGCATCACGCATTTGGCCAATGGCGATAGCTTGTGGCTTTGCAATTGCAATCCCATATTCAGCCGCCATTTCAGCTGATTTACCCCATGCAGGCGTTGGCGCCTTATAGGACGGATCATTCCAAACCGAACGGCGACACATGGGAACCGCAGCATTTTGGCCTTTTAACATAATACGTTTTTGCGTCATCCATGCCATATACAACCAAGCGGCTTTTTTCTTTTTCGAATATTTCGAAATCGCCATTGAGGTCGTTGGCAAGTTTGGGAAGCTCCCAGCTTTTCCTGCAGGGACCAAGATAGTTGTCGTATTCCCAGCAATTCTTGATTTCTTTGGGTTGTCTGCCAAACCATGCCAAAAGTTCAACCCGGACAACATAGCTGCTTTACCAGCTGAATAGAGTGCAGCATTTTGCGGAGGTTTGTTATTCAACACAGATTTAGGTGCATAGTCCCTGATCATACGTCCGTAAAACTCAAACGCATCCACTGATTCTTTAGAATTCAGATTTGAACGACGCAAGCCATCGGGGCCATCTTTGACCCAAGACCCACCAAAGTTAAACAAGTAACTGGCAAAACTTGCTGTCGTCAGACGCCCGTAACCGCGTGACATAAACCCATAAATATCTGTTTTACCATCACCGTCTGTATCCATGGTCAATTTTTTTGCTGCGTCTTCCAGTTCTTCCATTGTTGTTGGAACTTTAACATTATGCTTGGCAAATAGATCTTTGCGGATATGTAGCAACTGAGCTTGTGCGGACCAAACAATGTTATTCAGCGGTGCCCCCTTGATAACACTTGCCGTGTTGATACAACCACCTAACCAGTCACCCGGATAGTTATAGTCTGCAGGCGTTAATGTGGGGTCTTTCAAATATTGTTCAACAGGC
>CALJEW010000365.1 GCA_938074585.1 uncultured Rhodospirillales bacterium
GACCATTGCCGTTGATCGCTTAGAATTGCTGATGGAGATGGAAGCGGACAGGATGACAAATCTAGTCATTACACCTAAAGAAGTCGAGCCCGAACGCCAAGTCGTTCTTGAAGAACGCCGCAGCCGTGTTGAAAACAACCCGGGGAGCATTCTGGGCGAACACTTAAAT
Organism: uncultured Rhodospirillales bacterium; assembly: GCA_938074585.1. GTDB lineage: Bacteria > Pseudomonadota > Alphaproteobacteria > Rhodospirillales > Casp-alpha2 > JABMNT01. The sequence goes on from CALJEW010000365.1 coordinate 170, forward strand.
GCAGCTTTATTCTTAAGCCATCCGTATCGCAATCCAGTTATTGGTTGGAAACACGACATTGAGAGCTTAAACTTAGATCGCATTTTAGCTTTTTATAAACGTTGGTACGCACCTAATAATGCAATTTTAGTTGTTGCTGGTGATATCACCACAGCCAAACTCAAGCCCTTAGCTGAAAAATATTATGGGAAAATTCCAAGCCAGCCCCAAACCGTTCGCAGGCGTGCAAAAGAACCCCCTCAACATGCTGAACGCCGCGTTACTTTAAGTGATAAGCGGGTTCGTCAACCGTCATGGCGTCGCACTTATCTGGCCCCCGGCCTACAGTGGGGCGATAAAACCCATACGTATCCGTTGGAGGTTTTATCCAACATCATCGGCAGCGGCGCTTCCAGCCGATTTTATCGGTCCTTGATCGTAACACAAAAATTAGCTGTATCTGCTGGGGTTCATTATTCCGGCGATAACAGAGGCCCCGGCCGTTTTATTGTATATGCTAGCCCTATGCCCGGCACCTCAATTGATAAATTACAAGCGGCTGTTGAAGAGCAAATTGCCCTATTGATTAAAAGCGGGGTGACATCGGACGAACTTGCCCGGGCAAAAAATCGGATGGAGTCTAAAGCCGTTTATGCTCGTGATTCACTATCTGGTGGCGCACGGGTTATTGGCTCCGCATTGGCAGCAGGGCTTAGCATATCGGACGTTGAAAGTTGGCCCGAGCGCATCTCCGCCGTCACCCGAGTACAAATCCAAGACGCTATTAAAGCCGTTTTTAACTCCAACCGTTCGGTCACCGGGGTGTTATTACCCGAGAATAAGTCTTCAGGAGTAAGCAAATGAAAACCATCCAATTATTTTGTGTTCACACCCTTTTTTTTGCCGCCTCTCTACTCTTAATTTTAAGCATCACCCTTCCAGCCCAAGCCGTCACCGCCCAACAAGTCACCAGTCCGGGCGGGATAAAAGCTTGGTTCGTAGCCGATCACACCAATCCAATTTTAACTGTTAAGTTTACGTTTCGGGGTGGTGCTGCGCTAGACCCAGCAGGTAAAGAAGGGCTATCTAATTTGGTTTCAGGATTGTTGGACGAAGGTGCTGGCGACTTAAAAAGCACTGCATTTCAACAAACATTAGAAGATTTTGCCATCAGATTAAGTTTTAGCGCTGGCCGGGACGAGTTTGGCGGCAGCATGAAAACGCTTGTTCGCAACCAAGACATGGCTTTTAAATTATTGCGCTTAAGCCTAAGTAATCCAAGATTTGATACAGAACCTGTTGAGCGTATTCGCTCTCAAATTTTAGTAGGCCTTAAGCAAAAATCAGAAGACCCGCACAGTATCGCCAGCCAAACCTTATTCAAAACTCTATACCCAACCCACGCCTATGGTCGTCCTACCGATGGTACAATCGGTTCGGTTGAAGGTTTGAAAGCGAGTGACTTGCGCACGTTTGTTCATCAACGCTTAGCCAAAGACAATCTGATTATTGGCGTTGTTGGCGACATTAGCGCTGAGGAATTAGGTAAACGGTTAGACGCCACCTTTGGCCTCCTTCCAGCCAAAGCAGCACCCTGGAAAGTTAAAAAAATTGACCCGATATCAAAAGGTCAAACCATCATCATTGATCGCGATATTCCACAATCTTCGATCCTCGTAGCTGAAAAAGGCTTAATGCGCGAAGACCCCGATTTTTACGCCGCTTACGTTTTAAATCATATGTTTGGTGGTGGCAGTTTTACGTCTCGTCTATATGCAGAAATTCGGGAAAAGCGCGGACTGGTTTATTCTGTAAGTACAGGACTATACCCTTTTGATAACAGCGCCTTGATTTTGGGAAGCGCCGGAACGGCCAACAAACGCGCCCACGAAACCTTATCTGTCATCAAAGCTGAATGGGATAAAATGGCAACGGGGGGAGTTAGCCAAAAAGAATTAGATGATGCAAAAACCTATCTAACCGGCTCTTTCCCTCTGCGATTTTCATCCAGTGGGCGGATCGCGTCTATGCTTGTTGGCATGCAATCGGCAGAACTGCCGATCGACTATTTGCAAACCCGCAACAGCTTGATTGAAGCCGTTACAAAAGATGACATCAAACGAGTTGCAAAAAAACTGTTAAAATCAGAAAATCTTGTGACCATTGTCGTTGGGCGTCCTGACGGTATTAAAAGCACAAACTAAGCTGATTACCTGTAGTCGTACTTATTTTAAAAGAGCGGTTAAAGATTGATCGTAAAGCTTCTGATATGTCCCAAAGGCTTTCACATCTGCCAATACCTGGGCCATTTTAGGAGTTAAATGCGCATTTTAAATGAACCTACACCTATACATCGACGGATGCCAGGGGCAGCTCGTGCACCAGGACATCAACCCCAGTATCCGTTGCCCGTTAAAGCCCTTGCCAACGCTCATATAAAATAATATCGACGCGGTTTCTATTGAGCATTCCTTACATTTGATCTGGCCTAGTTACCTTACTTTTTCTGTTTCATGTCTAAATTCCGTTCAAAAAATTACCCACCCATGAATATATGCGACTTCAAACGCAAGTAAGCTTTTCGATGTATCTGTATTGAACTCCAAACCTTTTGAATAGGCTACAAAATCGTTTTGAATTAAACGTTCTTTTACGCGAACTAAATTAGGGAACTTTTTTCCAACCCCTTAATCCGCATAGCAACGCCTTGATCCACATTTTTGTAGCGTTTGCTAAAGCACGGGTGGACGCATCATAGCACTGAACAGTCACCCGAGTTCAAATCCTCCGTAACACTTAAGCGACAACAAGATCATGAAATCCGGTCCCGTCTGTTTTGGCATATTGTATGTCAGTGCTGGTGTTCAAAACGTATACACCCTTTTATCGGAAGCCATTAAGGAGCTACCGACTAAGGCACAAAGACCAAATACTAAAACACAGGTCACTTTCTGAATAGATACTTTGATCCGGTCACACAAGTTTGTAACTGCCCGTAAATTTAAAACACGAATATACAGGTAACTCATTTATAGCGAGTAAGCTTCCATCTCGGAATTAGACATTCTCGCCTAAAGAAGAGTTATCAATTTAAAATTATCGTTTAGCTTGGGTCTAGTCGCATAACTCTCAATCTGTTAGAGTTTCTAGATTAAGCAACCAATCATATGTGACACATAAAATGCCTCAAAGCCCCATCTGGAATGCACTTTTAGCCCATGTTGATGCCCACAAAGGCATTACGATGGGTGATCTTTTTGCCGCCGATTCGGGTCGGTTTTCACGGTTTTCTATTCCACTACCGGGAATGTTGCTCGATTATTCAAAAAATAAAATTACAGAACAAACAATGGGTTTGTTATTTGAGCTCGCCCATGACCGCCAAATCGAGGCAAAACGCGATGCCATGTTTCGAGGAGATCCGATCAATTCAACCGAAAACCGGGCCGCTTTGCATGTTGCATTACGCGGCGCTTCAGAGACCGATTTTTTTGTTGATGGGACCAACGTATCGGAAGATATTTCAGCTCAACTAAACCGGCTTCAAATATTCACCGAAGCCATTCATTCCGGAACGCGTACAGGTGTTACGGGGAAAAAATTTACAGATGTTGTTGCTATTGGTATTGGCGGCTCGCACTTGGGGCCAGAACTAGCGGTGCAAGCGCTTCGGAACCCACTTACCGATCCCACGCGCGTTCATTTTATCTCGAATGTTGATGGCCATGATATTTTACAAAACTTGATGGAGCTCAATGCTGAAAACACTTTAGTTGTCATTGCATCCAAGACTTTCACTACCAAAGAAACCATGACCAACGCCGCTACTGCCAAAGCTTGGATTTGTCATGTTATGGGCGACGATGCAGTGGCCAAACATTTTGTTGCCCTGTCAGCTAATGCCGAAGCTGTTGAAGAATTTGGAATCTCAACCGATCATATGTTCCCCATGTGGGATTGGGTAGGGGGGAGATATTCGCTTTGGTCTTCAATTGGCCTGCCTATTGCTCTAGCTGTTGGTTGGGATAAATTTAACCAGCTTTTGGCTGGGGCACAGAAAATGGATGAGCATTTTAAATCCGCACCCATTTCAGATAACATGCCCATCATGATGGCCTTAATCGGAGTTTGGAATATTAATTTTTTAGGCTCCGATTGTTTGGTCATATTGCCCTACGATCAACGTTTAAAGCGTCTTCCAGCATTTCTTCAGCAACTTGATATGGAAAGCAATGGCAAAGGCGTTTTACACTCAGGTGATGTCCCAGAGTTTGCCACGGGCCCAATTGTTTTTGGTGAAGCCGGAACAAATGGTCAACATGCTTTTTATCAACTTCTCCATCAGGGAAGCCACACCATTCCGGCTGATTTCATCGCCATTGCGACCCCCGGTCACGGCCTTCGCGACCATCACGATCAGGTGCTGGCAAATGCTATTGCCCAATCTCAAGCTTTGATGTTGGGCCAAACCTTAGAACAATCAGACGGCAACTCGCACCGGGCTTGCCCCGGCAACACCCCGAGCAACACCCTCATTTTAGAGCAATTAAATGCTTTTAATTTAGGCCAATTAATTGCCCTATATGAGCACAAAGTTTTTGTCCAAGGTGCCATTTGGGGGATCAATTCGTTCGATCAATGGGGCGTCGAATTGGGCAAGGAAATCGCTGGTGGATTATTAGGCTCTATTCAAAATTCAGCCTACCCAGAACAAGCCGATAGCTCCACTCAAGGCTTATTACAAACGCTCTATGAATGGCGGAAAAATTAATGTCTATCCGCCTTTTGCCGGAAACTTTAATCAACAGAATTGCGGCCGGAGAAGTGGTTGAAAGGCCCTCATCTGCGGCCAAAGAACTGATCGAAAATGCCATTGATGCTGGGGCAATGCGGATTGATGTGGTTATAGCAGACGGTGGGCAAAGCCTTATATCCGTCAGTGATAATGGCCGCGGCATGAGCGCAGATGAGCTTCAATTATCAGTCGAACGCCACGCCACATCAAAGCTTCCGGATGATGATATTTTTGATGTTAAGTTTTTAGGGTTTCGCGGTGAAGCCTTACCCTCGATTGCAGCGGTTAGCCGCCTAGAAATCACCAGCCGGGCTGAAGGCTCAGAAAGCGCGTGGTCGATAAAGGTGGAGGGAGGCAAAAAATATACCCCAACACCCGCCGCACAAACCAAAGGCACACGGGTCGATGTCAGAGATTTATTTTACGCCACGCCTGCCCGTTTGAAGTTTTTAAAAACACCCCGGACCGAGCAAGGCCATATCTCAGAAACCATCAAACGCTTGAGCATGGCACACCCAGGTGTTGGGTTCTCTTTATCTGATGGCACCCGAAAAATCATCGATTTCCCACCCGTTACTGGAGATTTATTCAATGCCCGCTTGGCCCGCTTAACCGCCATCATGGGCCGCGATTTTTCCAACAATTCCTTGTTAATTGATGCCAAGCGCGAAAGCTTAGGGCTTTCTGGGTATGTTGGGTTACCAACTTTAAACCGTGGCAATTCAGCTTTACAATTTTTGTTCGTCAATGATCGCCCGGTTAATGATCGAATGTTATTTGGTGCGTTACGAGGCGCTTATCGTGATTTTTTAGCATCTGATCGGTATCCTTTAGTCGCCCTATTTATTGATGCACCTTCGGCAATGGTTGACGTTAATGTGCATCCGGCCAAAACCGAAGTGCGCTTTCGCGATCAAGGAATGATCCGTGGCTTAATCGTGGGCTCCATTAAACATGCACTTGGCGACGCCGGACACCGGGCATCAACAACCGTCTCTGACGTTGCGTTGGGGGCTTTTCGAGCAGGGCAATTACCGATGTCAGGTGGGCGCTCCGTGGGTGGAGCAATCTATCCAAACCAGCCCTTCACTCCGTCTGTGACGCCTGGTTTGGCTCAGAGAAACGGAGCTTTTCATGCACCGTTACCCGATCTAGACCAAACCCCCATGGCCCGCACTTCCGATCTTGAAAGTACTTACGACCCCGCCGCGTTGTCCTATCCATTAGGCGTTGCACGGGCTCAGCTACATGCCACATATGTGGTTGCTCAAACGGAAAATGGCATTGTTATTGTAGATCAGCACGCCGCTCACGAGCGCTTGGTAGAAGAACGTATAAAAACAGATTTAGCGGCAGAAGGTGTGAGGCGCCAAGGCTTGTTGATCCCAGAAGTGATTGAACTTGATGAAGTTGATTGTGATCGCTTGATTAGCCGGGTCGAAGAATTAGCTGAATTGGGTTTAGTTATTGAACAATTTGGCCCCGGAGCCATCGTTGTCCGCGAAACGCCTGCCATGTTAGGTGAGCTAAATTTACACGGTTTACTGCAAGACTTAGCCGATGGATTGGCGGCAACGGACGAGACGATTGCCCTAAAAGACCGCATTGGTGATGTTTGTGCCAGCATGGCGTGCCATGGCAGTGTACGTGCCGGGCGCGCTTTGAACGGCGCTGAAATGAACGCACTTTTACGAGAAATGGAAGCCACTCCCCACAGCGGACAATGTTCTCACGGGCGACCTACTTATGTGGAATTGAAATTGGCCGACATCGAGAAACTGTTTGGGCGGCGCTAAACATCATGCATACTAAATGGTTCACTTTCTTGACCACAACGCGCAAAAATCGTTCAAATAGCTGGGGTTTTAGTACAAACTGATTGGCATCAATTACCGTCACCAGCGCTGCCATAAAATTTGGCAACCTCATTTAGCCGCCTGTAATAATTTAATTAAAAAAGCATCACAATCCTGACAAGGGTTTGATAAATATGTAGTTTTAGGGTCTGAGTTATTGCTTGACACCTCTATTGAATCATTATCAAAACGGTTCAAAAAAATAGTTTTGGTCTATATTTGTCATCTGTACAAAATAAGAAACTTAAACAAAAAAAATTCCCCCCATTGAATTAATAGAAATCGATATCAGCGATACAATAGTTGCACTATTGGCGTGGAACATTCACTCTAATTTACCAAAACCTGCTCCACAATTAGACAATATGGCCGATGCAGATTATGTAGTTTCAGCCAATTTTCTAACGCAGTTGTCGTTGCAACCCATACACTACCTTTTAAAAAAGACCTCTAATTAAGTGAGGAGCAGCGTGTTATTTTTGCAAAATCAATCATCGATAGCAGTTTACGAATGCTTTCTGATTTAAGATGACAGAAACCAGTTCTCAAATTTCTAACAAAGATCGCACTTTATTAGAAACCACATCATTATATGGACGCGTGTATTACAATTAGGCTAAAGAGTAGGTTTCGGACTTGGCCTTGCAGCCTGAAATTAACCCTAATTATGATTTACAATTAAACGTTATCGGAATCACAAATTTATCAGTTCACCCTGATTAACGAACCTTCAAAAACAAGACGCGCGCAGACCCATATGAGCGCTCGTCAAGCTGTTCATATTGGCGCGGCAATTCTATCTCCTCTTTTGCCGCTAATTCAACAATGACGATCGCACCCGATTGAACCCAGCCCTTATTAACGATCCCCAACAAAGCTGGAAGGGATAATTCTTTCTCGTACGGTGCATCCAAAAAAGCTAATCCACAAGGTGCCTTTGCGGCGCGCGGTGGGGGTGAAAAATGAGTTGCGTCTAGCTTTAATACAGTTGTGCTTTTACATTCCCCGAGGATCGCTGCATTTTCCTTAACGGCGTCTAAAGCACGACGGGTGAAATCAATAAACGTGGCATGCTTAGCTCCGCGCGACAGAGCTTCAAACCCAAGCGCCCCCGTACCCGCAAAAACATCTACGACCGTGATTTGATTTAAATCAAAATCTTCAATGCTGTGGGCTAGAATATTAAAAATAGATTCACGGACCCGGTCTGATGTTGGGCGGGTATGGCCTCCAGCGGGGGCGTTGATCGAGCGCCCTTTGTGGCTGCCGCCAATAATTCTCATTCCTTATCTACATATCCGGTGGACCGGGAATAAGTAACGCCTAAATTATCACGCATGGACTTGGTTGGAAGCTCAGAAACTTGTCCACGAACCAATTTACCCAAATGAAAGGGGCCATATGCCAAGCGGATCAGGCGGTTCACACGTAAACCTAAATGGTCCATGACTTTACGAATTTCACGATTTTTACCCTCTAATAAGTCAATCGCAATCCACGCATTAGCCGCATCCTGC
>CALJEW010000366.1 GCA_938074585.1 uncultured Rhodospirillales bacterium
CACTTGTTCATCCTGTTCACCATGCACAATCAATCCAGACGCCGGACATGGTGCCAGAAATGAAAAATCATGGGTCAATGCTGGCGGCGTTACCGAAATAAAACCGCGAATTTCTGGGCGGCGCATCATCAATTGCATGCCAATCCATGCGCCAAACGAGAATCCAGCAATCCAGCATGTTTGCGCGTTTGGATTGTATGTTTGCATCCAATCGAGGGCTGAAGCGGCATCACTTAATTCACCTTGGCCAGAATCAAATACGCCTTGCGAACGTCCAACGCCGCGGAAATTGAACCGCAAAGTCGAAAATCCACGCTTCACAAAACTTTGGTACAGCGAATAAACAACCTTATTGTTCATCGTTCCACCATGTTGCGGATGGGGGTGTAATAAAATAGCAGCTGGAGCATTCGAAATTTTTGAATGATGATAGCGGCCTTCTAGGCGGCCTTCTGGGCCGTTGAAAATGACTTCAGGCATGAATTTTTTGGTTCCAAAAGCTGTTGATATTTAAATAATTTAGTTAATCGATTTTGACTGCAAGTTATAGAAAATAAATGTTTATTCTTTAGGTTTGCTTACTTGACTAGATTAGTCGGGTATATTATATAATATCTATTAGTTGTGATTTGGAGCGATAGCTTCAGTGATAAGTAATATGACTGTTGCCGTAGGCGGTTTACAACTTGACTAGAAAATATAGAAAATCCCATGTTTTTCAAGCGTATTAAAGAAGATTTAGAAGCTTATAAATCTCGTGACCCTGCCGCAAGGACCAGTTTTGAGGTGGCCTTCCTATATCAGGGCTTCCACGCATTAATGTTTTACCGGCTCAGCCATGCAATTTGGATCCTAGGTGGCAAGTTTGTTGGTCGCTTTATTTCACAAATTGGTCGGTTGTTTACCGGCATCGAAATTCATCCGGGAGCCGTTATTGGACGGGGCTTTGTAATAGACCATGGGACCGGTGTTGTGGTTGGTGAGACAACAATTATCGGTGATGATGTGACGCTTTATCACGATGTAACTTTGGGTGGTGTTGCCCCCAGCGTTGATTCTGTTGCCCAAATTGGTACGAAGCGCCATCCTACATTATCAGACGGTGTAATTGTCGGATCAGGGGCACAAATATTAGGCCCTATTGTTGTTGGCAACGACGCACGTGTTGGCGCGAACGCGGTAGTAACGTCGGATATACCGGCGGGAATGACGGCGGTTGGTATTCCTGCTCGCGTTGTTTTGCCAAGAAACAAAATGAAAGCTGCTGAATTTAGAGCCTATGCAACGGATCCAGACGGAAACCCTGATCCAGTTTTACAAACAATTGAAAGTTTGCGTGCTCAGGTGTCCGATCTGATGGATCGAGTTCAAGAATTAGAAGCGGATGATGTGGGTGCATCGTCAGCAAAGTCGAAGTCTAGTGCGGCATCTATTGGTTCCGCAAAAAAACGAAAAAAACCTGCAGCCTGATTTGACCGTCTAGGCTGAATAAATGATTAGTGCGGCTTGGTATATGTTCATGCCAGTCATGGAATTATTGGTAGGAGTAAAATATGCGACTTAGTACTAAGGGCCGCTATGCCGTTATGGCGATGGTTGATTTGGCTACACATGCAGTTAGTCAAAAACCAATCGCTTTAGCTGATATTGCTGAACGACAAGAAATCTCGCTGTCCTATTTAGAACAGCTTTTTGGAAAATTACGTAAGGGTGGGATGGTTAAATCTGTTCGTGGTCCGGGTGGTGGGTATTTGTTGGCACTTTCCGCCGCTGATACACGGATTTCAGATATTGTTATATCTGTTGATGAGCAAATTAAAGCAACGCGGTGTAAGCCGGGCGCCCCTGGTGGTTGCCACAGCAATAAAAGTCTCTGCTTGACCCACGATTTGTGGGAGGGTTTGGGCAGTCAAATTCACCTTTATTTAAGTTCCGTCAGTTTGGAAGATGTTGTCGACAAAAAACTGCCAAGCATGGGCGCCAATTTTTTAGGTCACGACAGTGAAGCCGCACGATTTATAGCTGTACAGTAAACGTTAATGGTTAAAAAACAAATGGTTGGGAAACCAAAAGATGAGTGATTGTGTTTATTTAGACCACAACGCAACAACCACCGTACGTCCAGTGGCAATTGATGCTGTGCGTGATGCCCTTATGTTGACTGGCAACCCTTCATCCGTGCATAGCCATGGCCGCTTGGCGAGGCGTATTATTGAAGATGCCCGCGACGATATTGGCCATTTGGTTGGCGCCAACCCAAATGATATTTTGTTTACCGGGTGCGGAACAGAGGCCAATAATTTAGCCCTTCGTGGTGCGCCCGTTGATAATTATTATGTATCAGCAACTGAGCATCACGCTGTTCTGATGGCAAATGAGAAATCACAATCGATCGCTGTTGATAATGATGGCCTTGTTGATTTAGAAGCCTTAGACAGGTTGCTCAGTGCGGCCAGTGGGCGCTCATTGGTATCAATTATGCTGGCCAATAATGAAACGGGTGTCATTCTGCCGATTTCAGATGTTGTTCGTATTGCCAAGGAACACGGTGCTCTTGTACATTGTGACGCCGTGCAAGGGGCAGGAAAAATGGCCATTGATATGGCCACCCTTGGCCTTGATCTGATGAGCTTATCTGCTCACAAACTCGGAGGACCGCAAGGCGTTGGGGCATTGATTGCAAAGGCTGGCCTAGATATAGCACCTATTCTGCGGGGCGGTGGACAAGAGCGCCGAATGCGAGCAGGCACAGAAAACGTAGCTGGAATAGCAGGTTTTGGGGCGGCGGCGCGTGAAGCTACAAACGGGCTTGATCAAATGGCACAGTTGAGTACATGGCGCGATCAATTGATTGCTAATATCCGCCGCTTGGCACCCGTACGGGTGTTTGGTGAAGCGTCTGAGCGTTTGGCGAACACGGTTTGTATCTCAATGCCGGGTGTTAGCGCTGAAACTCAATTAATGGCTTTTGATTTGGCTGGTATTTCGGTCAGCGCGGGCTCGGCTTGCTCGTCTGGAAAGGTGGAAGCTAGCCATGTTTTAGCTGCCATGGGGGTTGACGTTGAAGAAGCCTTAAGTGCTGTTCGAGTTAGTTTTGGCTGGAATAGCGAAGCCGAAGATGGGCAAAAATTTGTTGATGCGTGGGCAAAAATTTATGCAAAGACTGGGGCCATGCCGGCCCAAGCAATGGCGAGTTAGGGGGTGATATGAATAATATTCCACCAACCCGCACCATGGGCCCAATTTATTTGGATAACCAAGCAACAACGCCCACCGATCCGCGCGTGGTTGAGGCGATGCTGCCCTATTTTACCGAAAAATTTGGTAACCCTCATTCCGGTGGTCATGTTTTTGGCTGGGAAGCTGAAGATGGGGTTGAAGCCGCCCGCCAACAGATTGCCGATTTAATTGGTTCTGAAAGCCGTGAAATTATTTTCACGTCGGGTGCGACGGAATCAAACAATTTAGCAATCAAAGGTGGTGCGCGGTTCAATCGATCAAGCGGTGATCATTTGATTACCACAAAAGTTGAACATAAATGCGTCTTGGAATGTTTTCACCGTCTTGAAAGCGAAGGCTTTCGGGTTACATACTTAGATATAAACTCAGATGGCTTGATCAATTTAGATGACTTAGCAGCGGCCTTTGAAGAAGGCACTCTTTTGGTCTCTGTCATTGGTGTCCATAACGAAGTGGGCGTTATCCAGCCGTTGGCAGAAATTGGTGCGATATGTAGGGAACGAGGCGTTTATTTTCATACGGATTGCGCTCAAGCGGTTGGTAAAATTCCGCTAGATGTGCAGGAAATGAAAATTGATCTGCTCAGTATCTCCGGCCATAAAATGTACGGCCCTAAGGGAATTGGGGCTTTATATATTCGCCGTCGCCCGCGGGTTCGTTTGCAAGCGATGATGGATGGCGGCGGGCAAGAACGAGGGTATCGTTCTGGTACGCTGCCAACCCCGCTATGTGTTGGTATGGGTGAAGCAGCATCTATTTCGAGGGCTGAAATGGCTGATGAAGCAATGCGCTTGGAAAATCAGAGAAACCGCTTATTGAGTGACATTCAGCAACGCATACCGGACGTCCAGGTGAACGGTTCTATGGATAAGCGCTTTGCTGGAAACTTAAATTTGATGTTTCCGGGAATTAGTGGCGACGACTTAGTCACTGCCTTAAAAGGATTGGCAATTTCCACAGGGTCAGCCTGCACAACGGCAACAATTGAGCCGTCATATGCGTTGCGTGCCATGGGTTTATCGATAAAAGAAGCCGGTGCCTCAGCCCGAATTGGCTTGGGACGGTTTACGACGGATAAAGAAATTGAACGTGCGGCGGAATTAATTATTGGCGAAGTTTTGAAGTTACGGGAATCGAAAGATAATGTAACCAAAGCCTCGCAGCTTGAAGCGTATTGAAGGAAAGAAGCAAGTAAAATGTCGGGAAAAGCACAAACCATCGAAAAAGTTCGGGAATTCACAGACGAGAAGTATAAATTCGGCTTCGTCACCGATATCGAAACGGAATCAGCCCCTAAGGGCTTAAGCGAAGATATTGTTCGTTTCATTTCGGCTAAGAAGGATGAACCTGAATGGCTGCTTGAATCGCGCTTGAAAGCCTATCGTCATTGGTTGACTATGCCCGATCCTGAATGGCAGAAGCCAAATTTCCCACCCATTGATTATCAGGGTTCATATTATTATTCGGCTCCTAAATCGGTCGGTGATGGCCCGCAAAGTTTAGATGAAGTTGATCCGGAAATTTTAAAAACTTACGAAAAATTAGGCATTCCTTTGTTTGAGCAAGAGCGCTTGTCTGGAATTCCTATAGCGGTTGATGCGGTGTTTGATTCCGTGTCCGTGGCAACAACCTTCAAAGCCAAGTTAGAAGAGTCCGGTGTTATTTTTTGCCCCATATCAGAAGCCATCCAGCGTTGTCCTGAATTGGTCAAAAAATATATGGGTAGTGTTGTCCCCTATACCGACAACAAACACGCATGTTTGAACTCTGCTGTTTTTACCGACGGCTCATTCGTCTACATTCCAAAGGGTGTTAAATGCCCCATGGAGCTATCGACGTATTTCAGAATTAACGCTGAAAATACGGGCCAGTTTGAGCGTACCTTGATCATTGCTGAAGAAGGCTCCTACGTGAGTTATCTTGAGGGTTGCACAGCACCGATGCGTGATGAAAACCAATTGCATGCCGCGATTGTTGAGCTGATCACGATGGATGATGCTGAGATCAAGTATTCAACTGTTCAAAACTGGTATCCAGGTGATGCAGAAGGCAAAGGTGGTATTTACAACTTCGTTACAAAGCGTGGTTTGTGTAAGGGTAAAAATTCGAAAATATCTTGGACCCAAGTTGAAACGGGCTCTGCGATTACGTGGAAATACCCAAGCTGCATTTTACAAGGTGATAATTCGGTTGGTGAGTTTTATTCGATTGCCATTACCAATAATTATCAACAAGCCGATACCGGCACGAAGATGATACATTTGGGCAAAAATACCACGTCGAGAATTATCTCGAAAGGGATTTCGGCGGGTAAGTCTGACCAGATGTATCGCGGGTTGGTGCGCATGGGGCCAAAGGCCGTTGGTGCGCGAAATTACACCCAATGTGACTCGTTGCTGGTTGGGGATCAATGTGGTGCCCATACGGTTCCTTATATTGAAACCAAAAACAAATCTGCCGTCGTTGAACACGAAGCAACCACGTCAAAAATCAATGAAGAGCAATTGTTTTATTTGCGCCAGCGCGGCATCCCAACAGAAAAAGCCATTGCGCTGGTAGTGAACGGGTTTTGCCGTGAAGTTCTACAGCAATTGCCTATGGAATTTGCCGTCGAAGCTCAAAAGCTGGTGGAAATCAGCTTAGAAGGCAGCGTTGGTTAACCCTTTAAATACATATTTAATACCTGAGGACATTATGCTCGAAATTAAAAATTTACACGCGACTGTTGGTGGCAAAGAAATTCTAAAAGGGATTAACTTGACCGTAAATGCTGGTGAAGTTCATGCTATTATGGGGCCGAATGGTTCTGGTAAAAGTACGCTTTCCTATGTGATATCAGGGAAGGACGGATACGAAGTAACCGAAGGTCAAATTTTGTATAACGGCATTGATTTGACGGAAATGGAGCCAGAAATCCGGGCTGCAGAAGGGGTGTTTTTAGCCTTTCAATATCCGGTTGAAATTCCAGGTGTGCCCAATGTAACGTTTTTGAAAGAAGCCGTTAATGCTGTGCGCCGTCACCGGGGTGAAGATGAATTAGACGCCATGCAATTTGTCAAAATGATCAAAGCCAAAACCGAAGAATTAGGGATCGCTAAAGATATGCTAAAGCGCGCAGTAAACGTTGGGTTTTCGGGCGGTGAGAAAAAGCGCAATGAAATATTACAAATGGCAGTCTTGAATCCAAAGCTAGCAGTTTTAGACGAAACGGATTCCGGCCTTGATATTGACGCTTTGAAAATTGTGTCCGACGGCGTTAATCAATTGCGTTCTGATGAACGGGCTATTTTGGTGATCACCCACTATCAACGTTTGTTGGATCATATTGTTCCTGATTTTGTGCACGTGCTTGCGCACGGAAAAATTCAACGTTCTGGCGGTAAAGAATTGGCGTTTGAGTTAGAAGAAAAAGGTTATGCCGAATATGGCGTAGCGGCTGAATAATAGGTCTGGAAAATAAAATGGTTATGCAAATGAACGCGACCCAGCCTTTTGTCGATCAATTTGATGATGTGCAAAGCCGCTTGCCCGGTTCAAAATTGCCGTGGTTGGAAGCTTTTAGGAAAGCTGGCATTGAAAAATTTTCTACGATTGGCGTGCCAACAATCAAAACTGAAGCGTGGAAATATACACGTCTTCCAAATATTGACTGTAAGGAATTTCGGTCTGCCAATTGGGAAAATGGACAGGTTGCGGTTAATGCTGTAGCTGAGTTTTTATCAGATGCTTTAAATCAAATTCGGCTGGTTTATGTGAACGGAATTATTCGCCCGGATCTGTCTAACTTAACAAATCTTCCGGACGGCATCTCATTTGAGCCCCTAACACAGGCGCTTGAAAGTGACCCTGAATTTATCGAAAGCCAGTTATGCACTGAAGAGCTTAAGTACGATCAAGGCTTTTCAGCTTTAAATGCGGCTATGATGGAAAGCGGTACGATTTTTCGGGTGGCCAAAGGCGTACAGGTTAAAGAGCCAATTGAAATTGTTCATATGAACGGTGTCGCCGATGCGCCAATTATTGGCCATCCGCATAATGTGTTTGTGCTCGAGGCAGGCAGCCAAGCTACTTTGGTCATGCGTCATGCTGGTATTGGAACAAGTGCTTATTTCAATAATGCGGTGACTGAAATTGTAGTTGGCGATAGTGCTATTCTTAAGCATTACACTTTGCAAACAGATTGCATGGAAGCTATCCACTTATCGACGGTAAATGTTCGGGTTGGCAAAGATGCTACTTACGAGACCTTTAACTTTGCCATCGGTGGCCGCTTATCGCGGACAGAAACCCGGGTCCGCCTAGAAGGCCGGGGGGCGCATTGCAATTTGAGCGGTGCGTACATGATGCGTGGGCGCGAGCACTGTGATAATATAACAATCGTTGATCATTTGGTTCCTGATACAACGGCACGAGAAGTCTTTAAAGGGGTTTTGGATGATGAGGCGCGGGGTGTATTTCAGGGAAAGTTGATTGTTCATAAATACGCTCAACGGACCAACGGTCACCAATTGTCCCGCGCATTGCTGTTGTCTGACCGGGCAGAAATGGATGCTAAACCAGAGCTTGAAATTTATGCAGACGATGTGAAGTGTTCGCACGGAGCAACGACCGGCCAAATTGATGAAAACGCTTTGTTTTATTTACGCTCGCGGGGTGTACCTGAAGCTTTAGCGCGTAACTTATTGATCCAGTCATTTATTGCCGAAGCGCTGGAAGAAATCTCCGATGAAAAAGTTCGTGAAGCCATTGCCGGTTTGGTCGTTCATTGGTTGCCAGCGGATTGTTTTTCTGTGGACGAGTGGGTGCAAGCATGAATAAAATCGTACCTATAGATATACAAAGTGGCAGTAATTCCATGGATGCTTATGACATTGAACGCGTGCGCGAAGATTTCCCCATTCTTAAACAGCAAATTTATGGAAAATCTTTAGTTTTTTTAGACAGCGGAGCCAGTGCTCAAAAGCCGCAAGTCGTTATTGATGCGGTGCATGAATGCTACGAAACTTATTATTCAAACGTCCATCGTGGCGCACATTTCTTAAGCCAAAAATGTACCGATGTGTATGAACAAGTTCGTGGGCAAATTGCGACGTTTATGAATGCGCAATCAGAAAATAATGTGATCTTTACCAGCAGTGTAACCGAATCTATTAATTTGGTTGCCCAAACATGGGGACGTAAGTTCCTCAAAAAGGGCGATCAAATTATTGTCAGCGAAGTTGAGCATCACGCTAATATTGTGCCTTGGCAATTGCTGCAAGATCAAATTGGATTCGATATTAAAGTTGCAAAAATTGATGATCAGGGCGAGTTTTTACTTGATACTTTCAAAGCGCTTTTGAGCCCCAAAACAAAATTGGTTGCAATCACAGACTGCTCTAACGTTTTAGGCACCATGCTTCCCGTTAAAGAAATTACCCGCTTGGCTCATGAAGTAGGGGCGAAAGTATTGGTTGATGGAACCCAAGGGATTGTCCACAACGGGGTCGATGTTCAAGATTTAGATTGCGATTTTTATGGGTTTACAGGGCATAAAATTTATGGCCCCACCGGGATCGGTATTCTGTACGGGAAAATGGATGTTTTAAAATCCATGCCGCCGTATCAAGGTGGCGGTGATATGATCGACAAAGTCAGCTTTTCTGGCACAACATTTCAAGAGCCCCCGTATCGTTTTGAAGCCGGAACCCCACCGATCGCTCAAGTTATCGGTTTAGGTGCTGCGATCAAATACGTATCTGATTTGGGCATGGAAAATATTTCAGCTCACGAGCAAGGTTTGCTCGCATATGCGAACGAGCTGTTGAGCGCGATTGAAGGTGTTCAGATCATTGGCCAAGCCAAAGATAAAGCGGCCATTATTTCGTTTTTGATTGAGGGTACACATCCGTTTGATGTGGCGGCTGTATTGGACCGCCAAGGAGTTGCGACCCGAGTTGGGCACCATTGCGCCGAACCATTGATGGACCGTCTCGGGATCGTTGGCACGGTTCGGGCATCCTTTGGTTTATATAATAATAAAGATGATGTTGATCGCTTGGTGGCTGCTATTGGCCGGGCGAAGGAGTTGTTGATATGAATTCCATTACCCCACAATATGAAGATTACGCTGATGCTTTGGAAATGATAGATGATGAAGACATGCGCTTTGAATACATCATCGATGTGGGTAAAAAAGTAAAAGATGAAGACTTTCCTGAAGCGTTGCGGATTGATCCAAACTTGATGCACGGCTGTATGTCTCGTGTTTGGTTGTGTGATGAAGTGCGCGATGGAAAACATTATTTCAGCGGCTTTAGCGATGCTATTATTGTTAAAGGATTAGTTGCTATGATGGCGGGATCATTTAGCGGTTTAACGACTGATCAATTACAAGAATTAACCACCGGTCATGTACGTCGTTTGAACTTAGGCGCGCTAACTACGCAGCGCCAAGTGGGGATGATGGCGATGTTAGAAACATTTAAAAAATTCGGATTAGCAGGCGGCGGTACCATCGCCCAACTGCGTTCCGATAGTGTTTAAGGAGTAAATTAATGGATCCATATGGACAACTAGGCGGTGTTGGCGAAAGCGTTGAAGAGGGTTTTACCTCAAACGCGGGTGTTGCTTTAGAAGCGGGAGCTGCAATTGCAACAGCGGCGGAAGTGATTGCCGCCTTGCAAACCGTGTATGACCCAGAAATCCCAGTCGATGTATACGAATTGGGTTTAATCTATTCGCATGACATTTCCGAAAAAGGTGATGTTGACGTACAAATGTCCCTAACGGCCCCCGGGTGTCCTGTGGCGGGTGAATTGCCGGGCTGGGTCGCAGAAGCTGTTGCCAAAGTCGAAGGCATTGGTGAAGTCGCGGTGTCGATTACGTGGGAGCCCACATGGACACCTGATTTGATGAGCGAAGATGCCAAGCTTGCATTGGGTATGGACTGATCCATATATAAGAAAGACGACTGCTGGAGAATAAATTATGGCTGCACCACAATTGATTACGCTAACGGATTCTGCCGTTGAACGAATTAAACTTCTTATGGCATCAAGCGAAAAGCCCGTTGCTGGGTTGCGCGTAGCTGTCAGTTCGCGTGGATGTTCCGGGTTATCTTACGTTTTTGAATACGCCGAACAGAAAAAGGGCCTTGAAGAAGAGGTCAACGTTGATGGAGTTCGGGTGTTTGTCGATGCAGCAGCGATCATGTTTTTGATCGGTAGTGAAATGGACTACATTGAAGATAAGCTGGAAAGCAAATTTGTCTTTTCCAACCCTAATGCCAAAAATGTGTGTGGCTGTGGCGAAAGCTTTTCTGTTTAAATCCCAGAGGATACTGTTTTGCCCACACTTACATTCATTGACCCCAATGGATCAAAGAAACAAATCGATGCACCGGGCGATATAACCGTTATGGAGATTGCTCAATCGAACGGAATTGATATCGAAGGTGCGTGTGAAGGGGGTATGGCGTGTTCTACGTGCCATGTGATTGTTGATCCAGATTGGTTCGATCGCTTGAATCCAGCATCTGAAGAAGAAGAAGACATGCTGGATTTAGCTTTTGGCCTGGCCCGCACATCCAGATTGGGATGTCAGATTACAATGACGGATGAGTTGGATGGGCTTATAGTTAGTTTGCCAAATGAAACAAATAATTTAATCGGTTAACTGGCTTTTTATTTAACGTTCTTCGCCCAATAACGAAGACTATCGCTCATCGCCCGTTAATCCTAAGTGCCAAATCAAGTTTACGCAAAACCCTTTGCTAATGGGTAACATTACACCCATTAGTGCTAAGGCTGCGATTGGCCATACGGTCATTTGGAACCAGGTTGGAGGCGCATAGTACTGTTTGGATAGCAATAGCAATGGAACAATAATATGTCCAACAATGACCATAGTTAAGTAGGGTGGGAAGTCATCAGCGCGAATATGGCCTAAACTTTCTCCGCATTCAGTACATTCTGAGCGCACTTTTAAGTAAGAATGTAGCGTCCGTCCTTTGCCGCATTGTGGGCAGCTTTTACAGACGCCGCGCAATAGGATTATTAATAATTTGGGTTTGTTGACTGTGTTTATACTCATGATTTTAGACATAAACCACAACCGTGCATCAGAAACAACATCCATAATTTACAGTGTAGGTATGCAAAACCTGTGGGCTTACTTATTAACACTTATGAGGTAAAGAATCTTAATAGCTTAACGGAGCCGTTGATAATGCATACTTTTAATTTTATCCCAATAATTGATCTGATCTACTTTTTATTGATGATCGGTATTAGGGCGGGATATTCATTGGCGTAGACCGATTAAACCAGGATAAACGTGAAGTTGGACGGGTTATGCATAACTATCGGATACCTGACGTTGGTATTTTGGTTGCCCACACCTGGAAAGTCTTGGGCTTTTATCGTTGCCGCTGTATGGGTCTTTTTGGTGCTGTATCTATGGTATTATCTATCAAAAACGTTGGATGCTTTGGCACCTGGTGATTTTTAGCGCAAAAGGTTCTTGTTTGATGACCGAAAGTTCTTATATTCCGGGAATGAACAGTCTAAGCATAAATAAACCGAACTCTGAAACCCGCGTTATCGTAGCGATGTCTGGCGGCGTTGACTCGTCAGTAACCGCAGCAATGATGGCTGATGAAGGTTATGACGTCGTTGGCGTCACGCTTCAGCTTTATGACCATGGTGCGGCCTTGGCCAAAAAAGGCGCGTGTTGTGCTGGTCAGGATATCCGCGATGCCCGACGCGTTGCGGACATGATTGGTATTCCCCATTACGTTTTGGATTATGAAAACCGTTTTAAGGAAGAAGTGATTGATGATTTTGCTGATTCTTACTTACGGGGTGAAACACCAATCCCTTGTGTGCGCTGTAATCAAACCGTCAAATTTCGAGATTTATTAGCAACTGCTCGCGATTTGGATGGTGATGTGTTGGTGACCGGGCATTATGTCCGCCGCGTAGCTGGAGAAAAAGGGGCTGAATTGCACCGGGCGAAAGATGCAGAAAAAGACCAAAGCTATTTCTTATTTGCAACAACCCGCGAACAGCTTGAGTTTTTACGGTTCCCATTGGGTGGTTTGGATAAATCAGAAACCCGTGTAATGGCTGAACGCTATAACTTGCCTGTTGCTGACAAACCAGACAGCCAAGACATTTGCTTTGTTCCTAATGGTAATTATGCAGAGCTGGTTGAAAAACTGCGCCCCGGTGCATGTGATCCGGGAGATATTCTTCACGTCGATGGTAGGGTTGTTGGTCAACACGATGGCATTATTCGCTTTACTGTCGGCCAACGCCGCGGACTTGGGGTTTCATCTGCTGATCCGCTATATGTCGTTCGCGTCGATCCAAGCTCACGTCAAGTGATCGTCGGCCCCCGGTCTGCCCTTTTACAGTCGCGCATTTCGGTTGCAGAACTTAATTGGCTTGGTGATGATGAGTTGCCAGACGATGGATTACCTGTTGAAATTAAAATCCGTTCTGCATCAAAGCCCAGTGCGGCGCGGTTGTTTGCCCATGAAAATCGGCGTTTTAGTGTTATCTCAGACGAACCTCTAGATAGTGTAGCCCCCGGTCAAGCATGTGTATTTTACCAAGGGGACCGCGTTTTAGGTGGTGGTTGGATACTTCGTGAGCAACCGCTTGAAAGCGTCGCCTAATACGCTAACTTAGTGACTTTCTGTCTTACTGTGCTGTTGCTTGCTGAAGTGTTTCTTGAGCTTTAGCTGCTTCTTGCTGACGATCCCACATGTCTTTGTATTTCCCGTCTTGGTCGATCAAGTTGGTATGCGATCCGCGCTCAACAATTTGGCCTGCTTCAAGCACTAAAATTTCATCCGCATCAATAATGGTTGAAAGTCTGTGGGCGATGGTGATGGTC
>CALJEW010000367.1 GCA_938074585.1 uncultured Rhodospirillales bacterium
GGGGCAAGAAGACAAGCAATCCATTTTGCGTCATGGACCTCATACCGGCCATCATGGCTACGCCCAGAACAGCTTTATTCTTGACCATTTTTAGAACACCAGCCCAATAATCAGCTCTGTCCATTTTTTCATGGCCTTCAGCATTACTGGCTTTTTCACCTGGGCCTAAAACAATTAAAATTGCCGCCGCTATGGCTAAAACGGGAAGAGCGTGGGTTGAAGCCACGCTAGACCATCCCATCCAGACCAAAAAAATACCCGCAGAAATGGGTGCAACAGCATCGCCAAAACTTGCACCTAGAGCATGGATCGAAAGCGCATAACCTCTGTTCGTTGGGAACCGGTTGGATAGATAAGAAATTGCGGCTGGGTGCCATAGGTTATTAGTAATTCCAACAATGACAATTACCCCGTACAACCAAAACAAATTGGAATAAATGCTGGTACCAGCCAAGGCGATGGCACCAATAACAAGGGCAAGAAATTGTAATAAAATACGCCGCCCAGTTAAATCGACAGCAAGCCCGCTACCAACATTAGCAACAAATGACGAGGCATGAAAAAGGGAGATCAATCCGCCCGTTTCCGCATAACTCAGCCCCAGATCTTCTTTTATAAATGGCAATAGCACGTAAAAAGTGCCGATTATCCAATGGGTTGCAGAATGGCCAAGCGCCACTAAAAAAGCCGGGCCTTGGTCACGGCTTTGCATACCCGTCCATTTTTCAATATTTGCAAACATAATGCACGTAATATTATCTGCGCAAACAGGGAGGAACAAGTACCGACACAAATAAAAGTCACCAATCGTTATTGCAGGACACGTATTGACCCGCCATGATGCGCCCAACTTTATTTACACAACAAGGAACCCAATAATGAGAAATGTAACAGACCAGCTAATTGTCAACAAAGAAAACGGCGTTGGAACGATTAAATTTAACAATCAAGCCCGCCGCAATGCAATGACGTTTGATATGTGGGAAGGCTTAGGGGTTGTTGTTGAAGACTTCAATGCGGACCCAGACGTTCGGGTGATTGTTGTTTCAGGCGAAGGCGGTAAAGCTTTTTGTGCAGGTGCCGATATTTCAGAGTTCGCAGAAAAACGTTCATCTGATGATGCTGTAGCTATTTATAACGCAGCAACAGATAGCTCAACCCAACTGTTAGCAACAGCAACTAAGCCAACAATCGCTAAAATCGAAGGATTTTGCATTGGTGGCGGTATGGGCCTCGCCATGTGCTGCGATATCCGCATTGCAAATGAACAAGCAACATTTGCCGTTCCAGCTGCGAAACTAGGCTTAGGGTACAGAGGTGATGGTTTAAAGCGTTTGGTTGATGTTGTTGGACCATCATTTTCAAAGGAAATTTTTTATACAGCGCGCCAGTTCACTGCCCAAGAAGCCCTAACGATGGGATTGGTCAACCGTGTCATGCCACGCAACGTTTTGGGCAGCTACATTGATGACTATACTAAAACTATTGCCGGTAACGCTCCTATGACCGTTTCAGCTGCCCGCGTTGTCATTAATGAGCTTATGAAAGGTTCTGATTACGACGAAGCCTTAGCCAACAAAGCTGTTGATGATTGCTTTTCCAGTGAAGATTACAAAGAAGGACGCACCGCGTTTATGGAAAAGCGTAAGCCTGAGTTCAAAGGACGTTAATTAATATCTCCCATTAAACGCCGCCTTCAGAGTGCTTAAAACCTAGGCATTCGAAGGCGGTTTTTTATGCCCAATATCAATCAATCCATCTTGGCTCGTCCAAACCCAATTTACTTCCTGGCAAAATTCCCATCGCCGTATCGGCATTTGCTTGGTTTTCTTGAGCTATTTTTTCTAACGATGCTTTATACAATTCAGCTTGGCGGGCTAGGGGTACAATGGCGACGCCATCGTCATCACCAATAACAATATCGCCGGGGCTGACAGCGCTTCCACCGCATGAAATCGCCCCATCGAGCGAACCCCCGAACCCTTTATGAGGGCCAGCCGCTGAAATTGAGCGGGTGAAGCAGGGGAAATCAAAATCTCGAATTTCAACAACATCCCGTATCGCACCATCGATAATGACACCCGCTATGCCACGCGACATGGCGGCTCGTGTCATCATTCCGCCCCAAATGGCAGCATCTAAAAACCCGCCTCCGTCAGCCACAATAACTTCACCAGGATTTAAAAGCCCAATCGCTATGTGAAGGGCCGAGTTATCACCAACCATGGTTTTAACAGTTCGGGCTTGGCCAACCAAAATTGTTCCTGCTTTAACCGGTTTAATTACGCCCACCATAACATTGGTGCGGTTCATGCAATCCCCCACAATTGGCGGTGGGATTTGTCGCCAAGCGTCTAATGTTTCTTTGGATAGGATTTCATAATCAATATGGTGGCGTAGAGTAGGCATGATAATTTCCTTAATTAAGCTTTCGACAAACTTTCGATGGCCGCTGGAACGCCACCTTTTCCGTGTTGATATCCCAGCCTATTAAAAGCTACTTCAATACTTCCCAAAGCACCCAAAACCATAGGCTCGTTGGCATGGCCCATGTGGCCAATGCGGAAGCTTTTTCCATTCAGCTTGCCCAAACCGTGCCCCAAAGAAACATTAAATTTATCACGGCAAAGTACCTGCAAATCATCTACGTTTATGCTGTCATCAATCAAAATCGTTGTCACACCATTGGCGCGCTCTTCCTCTTTCAATGAGTTCAGCTCGAATGGGCCATCTGATCCCCATACGCCAACCGCCGCGCGCACGGCATCGGCTAAGCGTTGGTGGCGGGCATAGGCCCCTTCCAAGGTTTCTTCAAATATCATATCCAGAGCTTCACGTAGACCCAAAATCGAATTAATCGGGCCCGTTCCACAATACCAACTGTAGTGAATAGCCCCCCGTCTAGTTTGCCAATTCCAGTAATTACGCGGAATTATGGTCGATTTACCAATTTCACGGGCTTTATCATTCGCTGCGGTGAAGCTAAGCCCCGGAGCCATCATCAGGCCTTTTTGACAAGCTGCAATGGTCACATCGACACCCCAATCATCCATCCGAAACTCAGTTGTGACCAACGAAGCAATTGTATCAACCATGAATAACGCCGGATGATTAGCCGAATCAATTGCTTTACGAACGGCGGGCACATTGCTGGTAACAGATGTCGCCGTATCGGTATGAACCATCAATACGGCTTTAATTTTATGGTCTTTATCATCCAGTAAAGACCGTTCAACAGCGCTCGGGTCAACCCCACTCCGCCAATCACCGGGCATATACTGGCTTTTAAGCCCCAAGGATTCCGCCATTAAGGACCATGAATTAGAGAACTGGCCCGTTTCAGGAACCAACACTAAATCGCCAGGGGACAATGTGTTTGATAAAGCCGCTTCCCATGCGCCATGACCGTTGGCTGCATAAATAAAAACTTCAGCCTTCGTTTGGAAAATTTTTTTCAGGTCTTCATGAACGCCTATGGATAATTCCATAAAGTCCGGGCCCGCATATTCCAATGCAGGCTGAGCCATAGCGCGCAATACCCGGTCCGGAATATTAGTCGGCCCCGGCGTCATTAAAAAATTCCATCCAGCACGAAATGTCATGTGCCGCGTCTCCTTTTTAATCAAATGTATTTAAGCATCAAGCTCATTTAATACGGCTTTACCAAAGCTATCTGTAGAGCCCAATCCTTTTAAGTCGGGAGTAAGGTTCGCCGGGTTTGCCAATGCACTATCTACCGATTTAATAAACAACTCAGATGCTTGCGCAAGAGCATTACTACCATTTTTTTGGGCTAACCAGCCCATTAACATTGCAGCCGAGATCATTAAGGCCGATGGGTTTGCAACCCCTTGCCCTGCAATATCTGGTGCTGATCCGTGGGCGGCTTGCGCGATGGCCCGGTCCACACCTGCGTTAATGGACCCCCCAAGGCCTAATCCACCCGACAGTTCAGCCGCTTCATCTGACAAAATATCGCCAAACATATTGGTAGCAACAATAACATCAAAGGTTTCAGGTTTGCGGATCAACAATGCGGCCATGGCATCTACAATCTGATCTTCAACTTCAACATCGGGGTAATCAGCAGCCACTTGTTGAGCGACAGAAAGGAAAAGCCCGTCCGTGATTTTAAGCACGTTCGCCTTATGAACAATGGTCACTTTTTTGCGCCGAGTGCGGGCTAACTCGAATGCAGATACGGCAATCCGCCGCGATCCCTCACGGGTAATTTTACGCATGCTCATGGCTAAATCTTCGGTAGGCATAAACTCACCTGTCCCCGCAAACATGGTTCGGTCTGCGTAAAATCCTTCGGTGTTCTCACGAACAACTACCAAATCCATTTCTTTTGCCATAGATTCAACACCCGGCCGGGTTTTGGCTGGGCGAATGTTGGCATATAAATCCATCGCCATTCTTAGAACGGCAGAAATATTGATACCGCCCTGTTCTTTTGGTGGATATTTAAACGTACCAATAGGCCCTAATATAATACCATCCGCGGCTTGAGCACTTTTTAGCACATGATCCGGAAGTGTTGTCCCTTCGGCTTTCAACGCATCGATGCCTATTGATTTTTCTTCAAACTCAAAGCCCAAATTAAACCTTTTGTTCAACGCAACTAAGGCTTTTTTGGTTGGAGCCATAATTTCTGGGCCAATGTCATCGCCCGGTAAAATTAAAATTTTCATGAGTTTCCTTATTGGGTTTATCGCTCAAAATTTACTTATTTAAACACCTTGAATTCAGTTGTGCCATCACGCTCAATTTGACCGACTAAGTCAACTTCCCATGACAAATATTGTTCCATAGCTTGTTCAATGTCTTTGTCATCATCATCGAACTCATACGGTTTGTACCATAAATCAACTGGACCATCTGCCATATGTGAAAAGCCAAATTCCAAAGGGTTACCTTCGTCAATCCAAGCTTGAGTCCCGCCTTCTAAAACTTTCACATTCCGCCCTGACTTAAGAGCATCTGCCAATACTATTTCGGCAAAACTGCCATCGGCAGACGTTAATACTAACAAGTTGGCGTTTGGAATTTTGGATAAGTTTTCAGGCATGTTTGAACGCACAGCAAACCACGAACCCGGAATGTGTCCTTTATCCCGGTATTGCAAACTGGTCGCCATATCGACAACGATACAATTCCCAGCATTCAACGCTTTCGCTAGTTCATTTACAGAGAGTGACGGAGTGGAATAATTGAGCGATATCGGTGCAGGCTTTTCTGGCGTATTGAACGAAG
>CALJEW010000368.1 GCA_938074585.1 uncultured Rhodospirillales bacterium
GGGGGGTCGCACTTGCTTGTCGAAGTTGAATTTAACGTTGTAATCAATGAACAGCTTGAAACGGTTGTTGATGACGTCCGGACAGCACTGCGAAAGGCCCGAATCAAATATACAGGTCTTGGTGTCGATGGAAAAACCGGCGTTAAAGTTACAATACGAAATGCAGATAAAACAGAAGAAGCACGAAGCCTATTACGCGCATTAGGGACATTGATGGATATATCAGAATCCAACAATACAATCCGTCTGGTGTTAACGGAAAAAGCAATCGCGGAGAGAAGAAGCTCAGCTATTGCACAATCAATTAGCATCATTGGCCGCCGGATTGATCCAACAGGTACACGTGAACTTTCTATTCAACGCCAAGGCGACGAGCGGAT
This sequence comes from uncultured Rhodospirillales bacterium, assembly GCA_938074585.1. Taxonomy (GTDB): domain Bacteria; phylum Pseudomonadota; class Alphaproteobacteria; order Rhodospirillales; family Casp-alpha2; genus JABMNT01. The sequence goes on from CALJEW010000368.1 coordinate 381, forward strand.
TTTGATCCAGTTGCCCGGCGTTAAAAACCCAGAGCGCATTAAACGGCTTTTGGGAAAAACTGCTAAAATGAGCTTTCACTTAACCGATAACCGCTTGGATGAAGCCATACGCGGTCGCATTCCACCAGGATCAAAGCTCTTATCTCGCGTTGCATCCGACAATCAACGAGGGCCTGTCCTAATCAAAAAGAGGGTAATGGTATCGGGTGAAGATCTGATTGACTCGCAACCCAGCACCGATGGCACGTCAGGCGAGCCAGTTGTCAGCTTCCGCTTCAATTCTAAGGGTGCTAAAAAATTTGGCAGAGCCACAGCTGATAACGTCAACCGTCCGTTTGCCATTGTATTGGACGGTGAAGTCATCAGTGACCCGGTTATACGGGAACCCATTTTAGGCGGCTCAGGTCAAATCAGCGGTAGCTTTTCATTTCAGGAAGCGACTGAATTGGCCTTATTACTTCGCGCAGGCGCGCTACCAGCTCCCTTGACGATATTAGAAGAACGAACCGTTGGGCCCGGACTTGGTGCCGATTCAATTGCTGCTGGTAAAATTGCCAGTATCATTGGTATGGTTTTGGTCGTTGCCTTTATGGCCATTGCATACGGTAAATTCGGTTTCATGGCCGACATTGCTTTGGTCATAAACATGCTACTGATTTTAGGCGGATTATCTGCCTTGCAAGCGACACTAACACTGCCAGGTATTGCAGGTATTGTTCTGACCATTGGTATGGCTGTTGACGCCAACGTTTTAATTTTCGAGCGTATCCGCGAGGAAGTACGGTTGGGCCGGGGCCCAGTTTCTGCCATTGACGCAGGATACAGCCGCGCTTTGACAACGATCATTGACGCCAACGTCACCACATTAATTGCCGCCGCTTTATTGTTCATCTTTGGCTCAGGCCCGATTAAAGGCTTTGCAGTTACATTGGGCATTGGCATTTTAACGTCGATGTTTACTGCCATCATGATGACCCGATTGCTGGTCGTTCTTTGGCTTCGTCGCACCAACCCCAAAAAATTGCCGTTGTAGGAGAAATCACATGTCTGCATTAAATATCATACCGGCAAACGTAAACCTTTCGTTTATACCAAAACGCAAAATGTTTATGGCCTTTTCTGCTCTGCTCGTTGCAGCATCAGTTTTCTTGTTCCTGAGTAAGGGCTTGAATTACGGCATTGATTTCAAAGGCGGGATCATGCTGGAAGTCCGCACCGAAAAAGCTGCAAACATTGCAGGAATGCGAACAACACTTGGTGATTTGGGCTTAGGTGAAGTCAGTTTACAGGAGTTTGGCCAACCAACAGATGTTTTGATACGCATCCAACGTCAAGGCGGTGGCGAGAAAGCCCAACAAGAAGCCGTTAACACGATTAAGGCAGCATTAGGGTCTAGCGTTAAGTACCGCCGAACTGAGTTTGTCGGGCCGAAAGTATCAGATGAATTATTCTGGGACGGTTTAACGGCTGTAGGCTTAGCCGTTTTGGCCATCTTGATATACATTTGGTTCCGATTTGAATGGCAATTTGGATTGGGTGCCGTTATCGCACTGGGCCACGACGTCATTACAACAATTGGCATTTTTGCGCTTATGGGATTCGAATTTAATTTGTCCACAGTTGCTGCGATTTTAACAATTGCTGGATATTCGATTAACGATACCGTGGTTGTGTTTGACAGAGTCCGTGAAAATTTACGTAAATACAAAAAAATGCCGTTTCCGGAGCTTCTTAATAACTCCATAAACCAAACCCTATCGCGGACGGTTATCACGTCTGTGACCACCATGTTGGCCTTGTTAGCACTGTATTTTTTAGGTGGTGAAGTGATCCGCGACTTCAGCTTTGCTATGATCTGGGGTGTTCTCATTGGAACCTACTCATCCATTTTTTTGGCTGTTCCAATTTTGTTGAATTTGAACATTAAGCGCGTTGGCTCGTTGGTTGGCGAAACCGAAACTGAACAAGCACCATAAATAGATAACGCCAATGTCCTTAGATATCACCCCCGTCACCCCAGAAGGTCGCCAGGTCATTCAACGATATGGGAACGGGGGATTCAGGATTGCGAACTTCCCATATGCTGGTTCCGTTCTTGTCACGACAGAGCATTCCATGCTGTGGCCCGTAACTCAGGCCGCCGACATCACCATTGAAAACCTGCACCCTTTATTTGCACAAGAATTTAGCCCAGGCATCATCTTGATTGGTTGTGGGCCTAAGTTTATTTCACCACCAAAAGACTTAAGGTTAGCAGTCAAAGAAAAGGGCGCTGTATTGGAGTGGATGGACACAGGGGCCGCGTGTCGGACGTATAACGTTTTATTGACCGAAGAACGCCAAGTCGTAGCCGCCCTTATTGCTGTCGAATAGGGACGACTCAAGCCCCAAATTTTGGTTTATTGCTTAAACGTTTTAAGCGCCGTTGCCATATCAAAGATTACCGTTTCCTAGCCCTTGGTGACGGCTTTTTTTCACGGCTAAGAATTTCGTTTGCACCGGCAAAAAACTGATCGCGCCATTGTTTGATCTGGTTGGGGTGAACATCCTATTATTGAATAAGTTCAGCAAGCGGCTACTCTCCATGAAGGACTGCAAATGTAAATTTCGTCTTGAAATCGAGTGTGAGATTACAACTTCGGCGTCATGTCATGATAGTTCTCCTATTGATGGCAAAGTATGCCAGTTACAGGTCAAAAATCCACTTATCTTAACTGTTCGGATTTATCGAGCCACTTCTTCTGAACGCTTGAACCCATAAAAAAACGGGGCCTCTAAAGGCCCCGTTTTCAATTCAACGTAAGAACGTTCGAATTAGTAGATGTTTTGCGCAGAAACCATTGCGTAAAGCATTGGGAAAGAAAGCAATGTGTTTGTTCTTGAAAACAACATAGCTGTCCGTGCTGCTGCGGCTTTCTCGTCCGCACCAACTTCAACGATACCCAAAGCCTTTTTCTGGTTTGGCCAAATAACAAACCAAACGTTGAAAAACATGATAATGCCCAACCACATGCCAATACCAATAGCCGTGTGCTTTGCAACGCCATCAGAGCCAAGCATTAAGGCTGCTTCCAAATAGCCGCTCATCCAGGCTAATACCAAACCGGTTACGATAGTGCCCATGGCACCCCAACGGAACCACCACAAAGCAGCAGGGGCAATAACTTTGCCAATAGCTGGCTTTTGGTCATCCGGGATATTTGGCATATTTGGGATTTGTACAAAATTGAAGTAATACAGCAAGCCAATCCACATAACACCGCAGACCACATGCAAGAAACGCATAACAAACGTATAATATGCATGACCACCAGGCATTCCTTCGCCGGTCACATTTGCAACAATAACAACCATCAACACCAGAACAACAAATCCGGCGATCACCGTATTTCGTAGATTAGATAAAATTGCCCCCATAACGTGG
>CALJEW010000369.1 GCA_938074585.1 uncultured Rhodospirillales bacterium
TATTATCAATGGATGAGTATTCTTTAAACCGAAGAAGATTATTTTGATCAAACCATGGCTTATTTGGACCAATACACCGCTGATAACTTTAAGCATTTCAAATTTTTTTTGATTCACAAGGACACACGGCCCGTGGCGTTGAGTTCGGAATTGTTTTGAGGGGATTGTCGCAGGCTTAGATGCGGGTATGGCTGAGCACAGAATTAGCTCATTTTCGATTATGAGCTTTCTGTGTCATTTACCTGAACCTGTTGGTTTTGATGTCTTGAAATAAGCCGAGCCGTGGTTGGATCATGTCATTGGTGTTGGATTGGACAGATCAGAACAAGGCCATCCTACTTACAAATTTCAAGAAACAAGACGCACGGCAAAATAGCAAGCTCGGACGCTAAAAATATAGCAGCGCGACTTATATCGTTGTTCAGCAAAAGGCCTGAATGCCGGTTTGAGCCCGCCCTAAAATCAGGGAATGAATATCGTGGGTACCTTCTAAGGTATTTAAGACTTCCATATTCAGCATATGACGAATGACATGAAACTCATCAGATATACCATTGCCGCCGTGCATGTCGCGGGACGTGCGGGCTATCTCTAATGCTTTCCCTGCGTTATTACGCTTTACCAATGAAATCATTTCGGGCGTTGCTTTTTCTTCGTCTTGTAGGCGGCTGACCCTGAGCACGGCTTGAAGACCTAAGGTGATTTCTGTTTGCATATCGGCAAGCTTTTTTTGGATCAACTGATTGGCGGCTAAAGGCCGACCAAACTGGTTTCTATCTATTGTATAACTTCGCGCCGCATGCCAACAAAACTCTGCTGCTCCCATCGCCCCCCAACCAATGCCAAAACGCGCACGGCTCAGGCACGATAATGGTGCGCTAAGGCCTTTTGCTTCAGGTAAACGATTGTTTTCTGGAACAAAAACATCAGCCAAAATGATTTCACCGGTTGGAGATGAACGGACGCCGAACTTGCCTTGGATTTTTGGAGTCTCAAAGCCTTTCATATGCCGTTCAACAATAAACCCACCGACTTTTCCTTCTTCGTCTTTTGCCCAAACAACACATAAATCTGCAATTGGTGAATGGGTGATCCAGACTTTGTTTCCAGAAAGTTTATAACCTCCATCAACATTTTTAGCCAGTGTCCCCATGCCCGATGGGTCGGACCCATGATCAGGTTCTGTTAAACCGAAACATCCCAAAATTTCACCTTTAGCCATACCAGGCAAAAAACGTTGTTTCTGCTCCCTGCTGCCGTAGCTGTGAATGGCCCCCATGGCGAGCCCGGATTGGGTGCCAACAGCAGAGCGAAATGCTGTATCGACCCGTTCCAGTTCGCGGCACATCAATCCGTAAGAGACATGACTTAATCCGGGGCAACCGTAACCTTCTAAGGTTCCGCCCAGAAAACCCATCTTGCCAAATTCTAACATAATATTTCTATCGAATTTTTCGTTTCGATTCCAATCAAGAACCAATGGCATTAATCGGTCTTGCGCAAAGCCATGGACGGTATCACGCATCATGCGTTCTTCTACGTTCAATTGACCATCTAGTAACAAAGGGTCTTCCCAAACGAAATTGGATTGAGATTTAGCCATGCTTATACCCTTTCGATAACCATCGCGATGCCTTGGCCTAAGCCGATGCACATGCTGACCAAAGCATAGCGACCACCTTGACGTTCCAGCTGACGCGCTGCTGTTAATGCAATCCGTGGGCCGGAAGCACCTAATGGGTGACCGACTGTTATCGCCCCGCCGTTGGGGTTGATGCGGCTATCGTCAAAGCTTAATTTCATGCCTTTTGCGCACGCCAGAACTTGTGCAGCAAAAGCTTCGTTGATCTCAATAACATCCATATCTGCCAAAGTCAGGCCAGCCCGCTTCAATGCGACTTCCGACGCTGGGACCGGTCCATACCCCATGATCCTGGGCTCTACACCCGCAACACCACTTGATAAAATACGTGCCATCGGTTTCGCACCTGCAGCATCACCAGCGGCCCGGCTTGCAACTATCATAGCAACCGCACCATCGTTGATGCCAGATGCATTTGCGGCTGTTGTTACGCCGCCTTGGTTTAAGGCGCGAATGGTAGCAAGCTTTTCAAGTTCTGTTCCGGGGCGGGGAAATTCGTCTTGATCAAAAATCGTGTCAGGTTTTTTGCGTTTACCTGGGATTGTGACGGCGGTAATTTCACCGTCAAAAAAACTATCCGCTTTTGCCGCTGCGTATTTGCTTTGAGATTGATAAGCAAAGGTATCGCATTCTAGACGGCTCAGCTGATATTTTTCAGCTAAGTTGTCTGCTGTTTGCGGCATGTTATCTGAGCCGAACTCTTTTTCAATTTCGGGGTTTGGGAAACGTGCACCCAATGCAGAATCAAAAGATACAAATTGTTTACCGAACGCTTGTTCTGATTTGCCAACAACGAACGGGGCGCGGGTCATGCTTTCAACACCACCAGCAATAATCACATCGCCTTCACCACATGTGATCGCGTGCGCAGCTGAAATGATAGCGCCCAATCCACTACCACAATTGCGTTGCAATACAGTGCCCGGTGTCTCAATCGGTAAGCCTGCACGCAATAGGGCATGACGTGCCACACAACGGCTGTCTTCACCCGCTTGGTTGCCGCATCCAATTATGACATCATCGATAGCAGATTCTGAAAAAGACGAGGCATCAATAGCAGCGCGGATAACGCCGCCTAACATGTCGTCTGGGCGAACTGTTGCTAATGCGCCTGCATTGCGACCAAAAGGTGTGCGAAGGCCATTGTATAAATAAGCGTCGAGCATGAGTAATAACTCCTTAAAAAATATTTAGTTGTCGAGGATTAAGTTTCTGTGGTGAGTAAAGAAAGGCCTAATAGAGCGCGTCGGCGTAACCAAGGTGTTGGCCGGTAGCGGGGGTCGCCAGTCATTTCGAATATAGAAATTAGAATTTCTAATATACGGTCTGCGCCAACTGTATCACCGAAACCTAAAGGCCCATGAGGATAACCAAGCCCTAACATCACAGCTTTGTCGATATCTTCCGGCGTCGCGGCACCCGATTGCGCAATGGAGCACCCTATATTAACTATCATTGCAACAATGCGTTGCGATACAAACCCAGTGCTGTCGCGGACGACAGTAACGGGTGTGTCGTCACTAGCAAAAAGGCCGTGCGCTGATTTCGTGTATGCAGGGTCTGTGACGGGGGTTTTCATCAACGTGCGTCGCAAGCTTAAATTAAACAATGTATCAATGGCAATTGTGTGTTCAGGGTTTAAGCCTTCTTCGATGGCTGCTGTTGTTGCGTCAATTCCTAAGGGAGACACAATGCATAAAGAATTATCGTCAGGCTCTTCGCCCTCATCGATTGTCGCGTTGAGCTTATTTAAAATGCCTATGATTTGCTCATAAGCATGAACATGAACTTGGCTAACCCATACAGCACGGCCATCATAGTTCGGGGCCTTTTTTTCTTCAGGCGCTTGTTGTTTTCCGCCCTCGTACACATAAAATCCTTCCCCTGTTTTACGGCCGAGAAAACCCGCTTCCATCCGCGTGTTCATTAATGTTGAGGGCCGGTAGCGCGCTTCATGGTAAAACTGTTGGTAGATTAAATCAGTTGCGGGGTGGGTTACGTCAATGGCAGTTAAATCCATGAGCTCGAATGGCCCCATTCGAAATCCTGCTGCGTCGCGCATAATCCGGTCAACCTCAACAAAACTGGCAACACCTTCACTGAATAAATGTGCAGCTTCGATTGTATACCCACGACCCACCTGATTAACCAAAAATCCGGGGGCATCTGCAACACGAACGGGAACCCGGCCCATGCGTTTTCCCAATTCAAACAAAAAGTCAGTTACTTTTGGGTTGGTCCGGATGCCGTTTATGACTTCAACAAGTTTCATCAAGGGAACCGGATTAAAGAAATGAAAACCCGCGACCCGTTCTGGATTTTTACATTTAGATGCAATAGTGGTGATGGAAAGCGATGATGTATTTGATGCCAAAACTACATCGTCGGCGACAATGCTTTCAAGTTCAGCAAAAATTTTACGTTTGATATCTAAGTTTTCAACAGCCGCTTCTATGATGACGTGGCAATCTGAAAAGTCAGACATCGAACTAGTTGCATGTAAATGACCCACGGCTGATTTCGCTTCATCAATCGTCATCCGTTCTTTTTCGACGGCGCGATTGAACATGCCTTCAATAAAGCCAATGGCTTCTTTTGTTGCTTCTTTGCGGGTATCGAATAGCTTTACACTGCAACCGCCTGTTGCTGCAACTTGTGCTATGCCACGGCCCATAGCCCCAGCACCAATTACACCTACGATTAAATTGTCTTGAGTTGCATCTAACGTCATATTCATTTTCCTTTAAACGTGGGTTTGCGTTTTTCAATGAAGGCTTGCATGCCTTCTTTTTGATCTTCTGTATCGAATAAAATATCGAAGGCTTTGCGTTCTAGGTTTAGGCCTGCTTCTAAAGAGCTGTCTGCACCTGAAAGGATAACCTCTTTTGTTTGGCGGATCGCTAGTGGTGGGAGCGCTGCAATCGTTGCTGCCATTTCTAAGGCGCGACCTAATACTTGATTATCTTCGACAACTTCACTAGCAAGGCCCATTTCAAAGGCTTCTTCACCACTAAAATGCTCGCCAGTTAATAGTATTTTCATTGCTTTAAATTTGCCAACGGCACGGGTTAAGCGTTGTGTGCCGCCGCCGCCTGCCATAATGCCAACGCGCACTTCGGGTTGGCCAAACTTAGCGCCTTTTCCGGCGATAATAATATCGGCATGCATGGCTAATTCGCACCCGCCGCCTAAAGCAAAGCCGTTCACTGCAGCAATGATTGGGATGGGGCAACTTGTGATGACTCGCCACATTTGACGGGTTTTTCCCAATGTCATTTGGGACGCGCTCATGCTCGCCATTTCTTTTAAATCGGCACCAGCCACGAAAACTTTTTCGTTTCCCGTAATAACAATGCATCTAACTTCGCTGTCATCGTTTAAATTTTTGAAATGCGCATCGAGTTCAACTCGGCTTGCTAAGCTTAGAGCATTCATCGCTTCAGGGCGGTTCATACGAAGCAAAACAACGCCATTATCTAAATTTTCGCGAAGGACAAGTGACATTATATTTTCCTTTAAATATTGAAAATGCTTTGGTGTTAGGCTTGATCTAACATCATTAACCAATCAACGGCGATAATAGTATCCCCGTCAGCAAACACAGGGTTGAGATCTAATTCTACGATTTCGGGATGATTGGCTGCAAATTGTGATAAATTGCAAATCAATTTAATAAGCGCAGTGAGATTAACAGGGGTCTTACCCCGTGTGCCATCTAATACGGCTTTTCCTTGAAGGCCGTCGAGCATTAACTCTGCTTGAGCAGGGTTAATAGGGGCAGCAGCAAATGTGACGTCTTCTAAAATTTCGATAAAAATACCACCCAGACCGACCATGACTACTGGTCCAAATGTGGCGTCGCGTCTGACGCCTAAAACCAATTCAGTTGCAGGTTTTATCATCTTTTGAACCAATAACCCATCGATTTTGGCTTTCGGATTATAGGATTTGGCAGCTTTTAAAATTTCAGTTGCTGCGTCGGCTAAGCTTGATGCGTCAGTTATGTTTAAACAAACCCCACCAGCTTCCGTTTTATGAAGAATGTCAGGAGATTCAATTTTGAGTGTAACAGGGTATCCCATTGTTTCTGCAATCACTTGCGCGCTCTGTGCACCTGTCGCTAAGGCTGTTGGTGCTAAAGAAATACCTGCTTCATGCAAAAGCTCAGCCGCCATAATTGAAGGGACAGGTGAGGGCTGCCCACGGCCATTGCCATAATTGGGATCTGCTAAAGCCGGCAATTCTTTGACGTGGTGAGCACGCGATTGTCCGTACTGGACTAATCCAGCAACCACATCAATGGACCGTTCCGTTGCTCCAATAACATATATCCCCGCTTCACGAAGTTCTAGTAAAGCTTTTTTAGGGGCTTCCAGCCAACAGATAACAAGCGGTTTTGTTGATTTTTCATTGGCTTCTTTAAATACGCTGACTAGAAGGTCTGAATAAGCATGCATCAATTGCAACCAAACAACACAGCTATCTATGCCGGGGTCGTTGAGTGCTATTTTGATGGAATCGATGAGAATTTTTGGCTCAGCAACAAATTGGCCAGTAACGTCAATTGGGTTTTGGGTTGATCCAAACGATGGTATAACTATTTCTAGCTTTTTGCGGGTTTCAGCTGTTGGTTCTGCAACTTCTAGCCCAAGCTCTTCGCAGCGATCTGCCATTAATACACCAGCCCCGCCCGATTGGGTGATCAAAGCTACACCTTTGCCTGTTGGGATGTTACAACAGGTGAAGGCCGCGACCAAATCGAGCATATGCTCTTCATTGCGGGCCCGAATGACACCGTATTGACGTAGCACTCCATCAAAAACCCGATCTTCACCAGCCAATGATCCGGTATGTGATGCGGCAGCACGCGCACCCGCGGCTTTCCGCCCAACTTTCGTAATAATCAACGGCTTGCCAACTACCATGGCTTTATGGGCCAGTCGGATCAATTCAGGGCCATTGCGAATGCCTTCGATATAAGCGCTTAAAACGGTAATTCTAGGATCATCAGCAATTTCGATTAAAGCGTCGACCAGGGTGATATCTGCTTGGTTGCCGGTGTTTACAAAATAACCCAATCCTATTCCTCGGGATCGTGCTAAGGCTGAAATTCCGGTTCCAAATGCGCCAGATTGACTGGCAAAGCCAACGGGACCCGCAATCGGCGGCTTGTCGGCGTATTGACTGAAAGTTGCCGTAATGTTTTCAAAGGCGTTGATCAGGCCTAGATTGTTTGGCCCACAAATACGGATGCCATGGCGCTGTGCGGTCTCTAATAATTCTTGCTCAAGCTTTACCCCTTCAGGCCCGATTTCGGAATAGCCTGAGCTAAAGATGACACAAACTGGAGTGCCAATTTTACCAAGTTCAGCTACAACGGCACAAACAAGTTTTTGGGATACAATAATGACTGCTAATTCAGGGGCTTCAGGTAAAGAGTCAACATTTGGATAACAGGCAATGCCGTCGATTTCGGTATACTTAGGATTTACTGGATACAATCTACCTGCATATCCGTCGCGCCTTAAAAAATGGAAGGGCCGCCCGTTCAGCTTGTTTGCATCTGGGGATGCACCAATGATCGCAATGGATTTTGGATTAAGCATTTTGGCTAAAACGTTCGACAATTATAAGTCTCCTCGGGAGATTTTTGTGGCTAAATATTAATTAATATTTTGCATTGCAAAATATTGTTTTGAAGGGCAATATTCAATATTCACCATGACCTATGCTTTTGTCAAGGGTGTGTCGAATGCCTATAAATTTTATGAAGGAACAAACATTGGGATCTCGTAAAAACACAGAATTAGCCTCAACTTCTGAGGCGCAAAATGATCGTCAGTATATTACATCTCTAGCACGGGGGTTTGACGTTCTTCGGGCTTTTCGGTCAGAAGACCGTGGTATCAGTAATGCTGAATTGGCGCGTAGAACCGGATTTCCAAAGCCAACACTGTCGCGATTAACGTTTACGTTAATGTCGTTAGGTTATTTGCATCTAGATAGCGATACAGGTCGATACTTCTTACACCCCCATATCTTAACGTTGGGGTATCCAGTGCTAAGACAGCTCTCTATTAGAGAATTGGCACGCCCGCTTATGCAAGAATTAGCCGATTCTGTTCGTGGGGCAGTCGTTTTGGGCGTTCGCGATGGCTTGAGCATGATCATTGTTGAACGAGCCCGCCACCGAACAATGGCAACTTGGCCGCTCGATATTGGTGTTGCTCGTGATATTTCAACGACTGCAATCGGGCGTGCGTACATTGTTGCTTTGGATGAGGTGGAACGGCAAAAATTGTTGAATGATGTTCGAATTGATGAAGAAACTAGGTGGCCGGTGATTGAACAGGGAATTAATAGTGCGCTTAAATGCTATTCTGAAAATGGTTATACGGAATCTGCCGGTGATTGGGTACCTGAGTATCGTGCGGTTGGGGTTCCTTTGAAATTAATAGACGGAACGATCCTTTCTTTTAACTGTGGCGGATACGCAGATCGTGTAACACCTGAACTTCTTGAGCAAATGGGTCAAAAATTGAAACTTATGACTACGCAACTTTTGCGAGCTCACGGGGAGATTGTTGACTAATTAACGATTGTGTTGTTTTGCAATGCGTAACAGTGTTTTTCTATTTTACAGCCCTTTGTTAGTTGTGCCATAGTTTTTATAAGATAACAAAAAGGACACAGGTTTACTGTGCAAAATATGTCTGTCAAAAAACATTTTGACTGAATTTTTATGAACAGGAGATGCTTCAAATGACATCTAATACTAAATTTATGAGTACCGTAGCCACAGGCGCTGCAGCACTTGCTGTTATGGGCTCTGTCTCTATGGCAATGGCTGCAGATTACCCGTCTAAGCCTATTACACTTGTTGCTCCATATGGTGCCGGCGGTGCGTCTGATATGGCTTCACGTACAATGGCTTCAGTATTACCTAGCTATCTTGGCCAACCGGTTATGGTTGTTAACCGCACAGGTGCAGGCGGCGTGACTGGTTCTGCATATGTCAGCAAATCAAAGCCTGATGGTTACACATTATTGTTAGCGCGAATTGGTTCACAAACCGTTTCCCCAGCGATGAAGAAGAATATTCCTTATAAATATGATGACTTCACAATGTTGGGTGTTATTGAACTTAACCCTGTGATTTGCGCAACGGCATCAAGTAAGCCTTACAAATCCATGAAGGAATTTATTGCTGCAGTTAAAGCCAATCCTGGTAAAATGAGCTTCAGCTCTGCTGGTGTTGGATCAATGTTGCACGTTGCTGTTCCTTTGGTTCTTAAGTTAATGGGTGTTCCAAATCCGAAAGACGCGATGAACCACATTCCCTACAAAGGTGGAGGGGCTGCTGCTACGGCTGCTGTTGGTGGACACGTTGATTTGGTTTGCACCAACTCATCTGCTCTAACAAGCCACATTGCGGGCGGTAAATTGCGTCCGCTTATGATCACGACCAAAGAACGTCAAGCGGTTGCTAAAGAAGCGCCAACAGCGCGTGAACTTGGTTTCCCCGAAGTTGAGGTCCTTGTTGGCTGGAGTGGCATTTACGGTCCGCCAAATATGGATCCAAAAATTACTGCTAAGATTCGTGGTGCTTTGCAAAAAGTGAAGAAAGACAAAGCATGGAATAAGTTTACTAAAGCTTTAGGCTCTGTTCCTTATATCTTAGATGGCCCTTCTACCAAGAAGTTCGTTGATGATCAGTTCGGTGCATTCAGCACTTTGGTAAAAGAACTCGATATGATTATCGAATAGGTTTTCTTCCTGGCTGGTAACAGCATAAATAGTCGGAAGAGCGCATCGCTCTTCCGACTATACGTTTTTCTGCTATATCCTTTGAAAGGAACTGACATGTTCTTTGCCCGGTTCTCTGACGCCATTCTTGGTGCTATTCTGTGTATAGGGTCATTGGTCATGATCTTGGTTATTATTCCAATCAGTGTGCAGGTACCAAAAAGTAATAAAGTTTTGGCTTTATCCCCCGATTTCTGGATTAAAATCATTGTATGGATAAGCTTAGCTTTAGGGGCTTATTTGATCTATTCGGGCCTGAAATCAGCAAAAGAACAACTGTCAGAAGAAAAAATAGCAGACATTAAATACCAAAGAACACTTCATCACTCCCCCAGCCGTTCAGTCACAATGGCTGTAATCGTAGTCATAAACTTTTTTGTATATTATCTATTGATCGATTTGCTGGGAATGGTTCTGGCTTCTGTCATTGCGGTTATAGTCTTCGTCTTAATGTGTGGGGAACGGCGTTATAAGATCATGCTTCCCGTCGCTATGTTACTCCCCGTCGGGCTATATTATTTCTTTCTCAAGGTGGCTAGCATTCCAATGCCCCTTGGTATTTTTTATTAAAAGGATGGCCTTATGATTGAGAACCTATCAATTGCATTCCAATTATTTGCGACTTTTGATAATGTTGCCTTTTTGTTCTTTGGCGTGCTTGTTGGCTGTATCGTTGGCGCAATCCCCGGCATGACAGCAACCATGGGCGTAGCCCTAACCCTTCCCTTTACTTTTTACCTGCCGCCTGTAACCGGTATTCTGTTGTTAATCGGCGTATATAAGGGCGGTATTTATGGTGGCTCTATTCCGGCTATTTTGATAAAAACACCGGGAACCCCAGCAGCCGCATGTACGGTTTTAGATGGTTTTCCTTTGGCACAAAAAGGCCAAGCAAATAAAGCCTTACATATGGCGTTATATTCTTCGTGCTTTGCCGATTTTATCTCTAACATCGCGTTGATTTTCTTCACCGGTTTCATTGCTTCATTCGCTCTTAAATTTGGGCCTCCAGAATTTTTTGCACTCATCCTCTTTTCATTGACCATTATTGCTGGTGTTGCTGGTGATAATTTGGCTCGTGGATTGATTGCAGCATGCTTTGGATTGTTGTTGGCAACCGTTGGCCTTGATTTGATTTATGGCACAGAGCGGATGATTTTTGGTGAGACTGAATTGATGGGTGGGGTTAAATTTATTCCGGTCTTAATAGGACTATTTGCTTTGCCTGAAATTATTGATCACTTCACCCGCAAGCTTGAAACACATAAACAGTTCGCAGGCTTAGGTCATGAAGGCGTCACCATGGCTGAATGGAAACGGTGCTTTAAAAGCGTTGTTCGTGGTAGTTTTATTGGAGTTATCATGGGCGCAATTCCTGGCATTGGTGGGGCACCATCTGCGTTCCTTTCCTACAGTGAAGCAAAACGAACATCACCAAATGCTGATAATTTCGGTAAGGGTGAGCTAGAAGGCATTGCAGCTGCGGAAGCCGGCAATAATGGCGTTTGTGGCGCAACCATGATCCCACTTCTGGCGTTGGGTGTTCCTGGCGACGTTATTACGGCCGTTATTTTGGGTGCGTTTATGATCCACGGTTTACAGCCTGGCCCTATTTTGTTCGAACAAAACATAACGATTGTTTATGCCATCTTCATGGGGATTATGCTGAGCTCTATGTATTTATTATTAGTTGGCAAGGTCGGCATTCGTTTTTTTGCTCGGATATCCGACGTTCCAAATAGTTTTTTATACCCAATTGTTCTAGTGTTATGTGTTTTTGGTTGTTACGCGGTTGGTAACACAATGTTCGATTTGATGGTTATGTTTTTGATGGGATTGATTGGTTATTTCATGCTGAAATTCAATATTCCAGCAGCTCCGTTTTTGATTGCCTTCATTTTAGGACCTTTATTGGAAGATAGCTTCCGCCAATCGTTACAGCTCAGCCGTGGGTCGTTTGATATATTCCTTCGCAACCCAATCTGTTGGGTGTTCCTGTCTTTGGCTATTCTCTCCGTTGTGATGATCATTCGCAGAAACATAAAACTTAAAAAAGACAGGGGCTTGGCTGCGATGATTTTGGAATAGGGCGAACTGAAATGATTAAACAAACCCACCTCAATCACGTAACGACACTTGTTATCAGCCGTCTAGAGCGCCGAAATGCGCTGAACTGGGCAACTATTAGGGAGTTGGCGGATGGCATATCTAATGCCGAAGCCGACCCCGATTGCCATTGTTTGGTCATTACTGGCGATGGAGCCCATTTTGCTGCGGGGCGGGATTTAGATGAGGCCATGTCAGATGCTAGCTTAAAAGAAACGCTAGCCAATGATGAAGCTTATACCCGTATTTTTACAGCCCTACGCAGCATGTCAAAACCTTCTGTATCGGTTGTCAGCGGATATGCCGTTGCTGGCGGGTTCACGTTGGCTATGGGCTGTGATTTTGTTTTGGCTGATCGAACTGCAAAATTTGGGGCGCTAGAGATGCGGGGCGGATTTCCCGCCGCTGTAAACACGGCGATCCTTGGTAACCTGCTTGGGCCAAGACAATCGCTTGAATTGCTTCTATCTGCAGACATGTTTGATGCTGACCATTTGCACCTAGTCGGGTTGATAAATCAAATTTTTGATACCGCTGATGAATTGGAAGCAGGGGCCCAAAAGTTTGTGGCTAATCTAGCCGCACTGGACCCAATTGCTGTTCAAATGACGAAAGAAACACAGCGGGCTACAACGGGGATGCCAATTGCGGATGCGCTGGTTATGTCGAAGCATCTGAATGCGTTGCTGATGTCGTCTGGCCGGATAAATGAAGCGGCCGAGTTCTTCGAGCAGAATAAAAAAAGAAAATCATAGTGGCTCGCTGTATTGAATCGACGCGGCTATTTGTGACAGTTTGAGTTTTCAGAAATTTTATTTACTCTTCAGTAGTGTATTCGTTATAACTCCCTAATTTTTTTGATAATGAGTGAAGAGTTTTGAGAGCCTATAATTACTGGACGAGGCTGTCTAATTAGTACAGTGTATAAAATGTATATAATAAATTATTTAAATTGGGAGAAAAATGATGAAAAGACGTGATTTCATTAAAAAAGCAGGAACAGCTGCTGTCGTTGGGGGCGTAGCTGCGTCCACAACTTTAGCTGCTCCAGCTATCGCACAAAAGCGAATTGATATGGTTATTGTTGCTTCTTGGGGACGTGATTTTCCTGGTCTTGGTACAGGTGCACAACGCTTTGCAAAACGTGTTGCAGACATGACCGATGGCCGGATTAATGTTCAGTATTTTGCTGCTGGCGAACGAGTTGGTGCTTTCGACGTTTTTGATGAGGTTGCTTCAGGTAACGCACAGGCATATCACTCCGCTGATTATTACTGGAAAGGAAAGAACCCAGGTTGGGCTTTCTTCACATCGGAGCCTTTTGGTTTAACCTATACAGAGCGTGCAGCTTGGATCCATCACATGGGTGGTCAGCAGCTTTGGGACGAAATGGCTGATGGATATGGCTTGAAGTGCCTTCCTTGTGGCAACACGGGCGTTCAAATGGGTGGCTGGTTTAAAAATGAAATTGAGACAGCTGACGACCTTAAAGGTCTGAAAATGCGCATCCCTGGCCTTGGCGGTGACGTTATGGCGAAATTGGGCGCATCTCCTGTTTCTCTTCCAGGTGGTCAAATCTATGAAAACCTGGTTTCTGGTGCTATTGACGCTACGGAATGGGTCGGCCCATGGAACGATTATTTCATGAAGTTCTATGAAGCTGCAAAATACTATTACTATCCAGGTATGCATGAGCCAGGTGGATTTAACTCTTTAGGCATGAATAAGAAATGGTGGATGAGCTTATCTAACTCTGACCAAATGATCATTCAGGCTGCTGCAAGCACAGCAAATGATGTTATGATGGCCGAATTCAATGCCAATAATGGAACATATCTAGCTAAATTGGTCAGTGAGCATGGTGTGCAGTTGCGTCCATTCAGTGATGAAATTTATGATAGCTTCGGAACTGCCAGCCAAGAAGTGTATGACGAAACCCGTCAGCATAGCGCTCTAGTTGGTCGTATTTATGACAGTTGGTTAAAAGCACGGACAGAAGTTGGTGCCTGGAAGAACCTATCAGAGGCAACCTATTATACACAGCGTAACCGCGTTCTGGGTATTTAATAGCTGGTCTTCTATATAACTAAAGGCGGGGCATAATGCCCCGTCTTTTAATTATGAGGTACGTGCTTTGCCAACATCAGTGTGGCGTATAATCGGTTGGACTATTGTGTCCACGTTATTTGCTTTTTTACTTAATAACTACCTCGTCAACTGGCTAAATTGGCCGGGACTGATGGCTCTATTTGAGGCTACATCAACACAGGTTTCTGATCAAATAGGTTTAGCTTGGGTCCAAGCCGCTATCTATCTTGCAGCTTTTATTGGCTCTGTAGCTTTCGTCATGAAAAGCCCTGATCGCGTTTTACGGGATGATAGCGAACAATTTACCAAAATTGGGTCGTTTATCGTCCGCGCAGCCTTCTGGAGCGTCTTACTTATTGGTTTTGTTGACGCTACCATTTCATTTCTTCGGGTCGAAGGGTTCTTGGTTTTTCTTTTTGGAGACGAGATCGCCACCAGCTTAGGGCGTCCCCAATACCGCTCCCCCGTTGTTCATATGCCGCTTATGGTGCTTTCAATTGTGATAGCTTGTTTCGTGCGTTCACTTGGGTTCACTTGGCTCGCATTGTTGGTCGTTGTCGCTGAATTGCTGATTGTATTTTCTCGCTTTGTGTTTTCGTATGAACAAGCTTTTATGGGTGATCTCGTCCGATTTTGGTACGCAGCCCTGTTCTTATTTGCCAGTGCATATACCCTGTTGGAAGAGGGCCATGTGCGTGTTGACGTTATGTATGCAGGTTTTACTGAAAAGAAAAAAGGTTTGATTAACGCTGTTGGCAGTATCTTTTTAGGCGCAACATTATGCATCGTCATTTTGGTTTTAGGTATGGAAGGGAAGGCAAATGTAATTAACGCGCCCTTGTTGAGCTATGAAGTATCTCAATCTGGCTTCGGTATGTATGTGAAGTACATGATGGCTGGGTTTTTAGCCATATTTGCTATATCGATGCTGATCCAATTTGCCGCCAGCTTTTTATCGGGTATCGCTGACTATAGGGGAGAACCTGGTGGCCGCAAAATTGACGATGTACTAACTCATTGAAATTAAATAAAGACTGACATCTAAATGGAACTCCTATTTCTAACCATCTTGGTCGTAATTATGATTAGCGCCTTAGGGTCGGGCTTCCCGGTCGCTTTTGCATTGCCAGGTTCGGCCATCCTAACCATTGGCCTTGCAGCAGGGTGCGGCTATTTATTTGCCGGTGACCCCAGTGCTTATTTTGCTCAAGGGGGGCCTATCCAATGGTTAAGCGCGGGTGTAACTAATTTCCGTGGGGTCTATTGGGAGGTTGAGCGTGATACACTGATAGCTATTCCGTTGTTTGTCTTCATGGGAATTATGCTTCAGCGGTCAAAAATTGCAGAAGACCTTTTGGTGACCATGGCTCAGCTTTTTGGTCCTGTTCCGGGAGGGCTTGGTATTTCTGTAGTCTTCGTTGGCGCTCTTTTAGCTGCAACAACGGGTATTGTTGGGGCAACGGTTGTAGCCATGGGCTTGATCTCGTTACCCGCCATGCTACGTAATAACTACTCGAAAGCCCTTGCAACGGGAACGATTGCTGCATCTGGAACTTTGGGGCAAATTATTCCTCCGTCTATTGTTTTGATTATTCTGGCAGATCAATTAACCAGTGCTGTTGATCAAGCAGGAACGGCCAGGAAAGCTCTTTATAAGGCGGCGACGGGTGAGTTTTCTATGCCATCGGAATTCGCTGTTCTCTCAACCAGCGCTGGCGACATGTTCTTAGGCGCTTTTATTCCTGGAATCTTATTGGTTCTTTTGTATATGGGTTTCATTCAAGTTATTGCTTTATTGCGCCCTAGTCTTGCACCTGCAGTGCCTTTTGCAGGGAGTATGAATTTTAAATTCCTTGGCCGTGTTCTGCTGGTACTTGTGCCACCCTTGACATTGATCTTTGTTGTTTTGGGCTCCATCATTATGGGCGTTGCTACTGTTAACCAAGCTGGCGCAATTGGTGCCATTGGTGCGATGATGATGGCAGGGTACCGCTTGCGGGAAGGCCATCCACGCCAATATATCCCAGTAATCATAGCGATTGTATCGATGGTCGCAATTATGGTTATCACCAGTAACTACGATACAAATATAAAAAAAATCCACACATCAGACGATGTCATAGGTGTGACGATGGCATCGATCGCCGTTACAATGTTGGTCATATCTATTATTTGGAGCGGTTGGCGAGCCTACAAAATAGAAAATACCTTAACAGGCGTAATGGTTGAAACGGCAAAAACTTCATCCTTAGTGTTCATTATCTTATTGGGTGCTGCAATGTTGACGTCTGCATTCCGTGGCTTTGGTGGTGAAGAACTTGTCAAGGAATTTTTGACCGGATTACCTGGTGGGTTCTGGGTTCAGTTTGTCATCGTTATGGGCGTTATTTTCATCCTTGGTTTCTTCCTCGATTTTATTGAAATTGCAGTTGTTGTTGTTCCTATTGTAGCGCCAATTCTTCTTATGGACCCATCGGCAAATGTAACTGCCGTTTGGTTGGGTGTTATGATTGGCCTAAATATCCAAACCTCGTTCTTAACTCCACCTTTTGGTTTTGCGCTTTTCTACCTGCGTGGTGTCGCTCCAGCTATCGTAAAAACGATACAAATATACAAAGGTGTTATTGCGTTTATATGCCTGCAATTGGTCGCCCTTTTGATCGTAGCTTTGTTCCCACCTTTGGTAAATTATTTACCGAATCGTGTGTCATTAACGTCTGAAACGGCCCCGCCACCCATAAATCCACGCCTTCAATATTGCATTGAAGAAATTACATTTTCCGCTTTGACACGAAATAGCGATCAGTTGCGAAGTGCAATTACGACGGCAAGTAAACTTGATTATAGTTACGTTCCAACCAAGCTAAAAAAATCAATGGAAAGGAGCTTCATAAATGCGTTGTCGGTGTTTGATCTACGTGATGAAGTGAACACACGGTCCTCTGCTGTGGATGCAAAATCAGACGCATACCGGCCTCTACACCGTGAAGTCCGTTCCATTGAAAAACGCATTCGTCGAAATGATGTTGCTATTAAAGCATTAGGAATTCAGATCAACCGTATGGATCCTGCAGATACAGAAATAAAAGATGAATTGCTTGCTGAGGTTGAAGAGCACAAACGTGACCGTGCATATTTAGTGACAACAATCCCAGAAAACTGGAAAGTCGAAAACACTAAGTTTGTAGCACTTCAAAAAGCCTATGATAAAGCTCGGAAAAACTTTCGAAGTGCAATGGACAAAAGTTATATCCCCGTCCAAGTATTAATGAGTATCCTTGACGGGACGAAAACCCTTTCTAGGCTACGAGAGCAAATCGCTCAATTAGAGCATTCGATTCCGACTTTAGGACCCAAAGAAGCGGCAGCTAAAGTTTCGGCTGTGTCTAAATTGGTTGGTAAAATCAATGGAACAAAGGCAATCAAATCAGGCCTATCCAAAGTTCGTCGTGCAGTTAAGAGTAAAAAGTCTAAACCTGGTGAAGCACAAAAAGCTCTCCTTAAAACGCTGAAGGTTTTTGATAAAGATATGCTTTGGCGAGAACGCGGTGTGAAAGAACTATTGCCAAGTATCAAAACCTATGAAGGCACAATTCGTAACACAATTGGTTTGCGCCAGCTTACTAAATTGCCAGCAGAACAGGCGTTAGAAGTGGCTTCGTGTAGTGCTAATCACCGTGATATATCACTGAGCTTTTAAGGCTCGGTGATCTAGGCTTCATACTTCCAATGGGCTTCCTAATGTTTTAGTACCGTCATGAAGAATGCCGCGATTGCAAATAAAAGTATCACAGTCTGGGGTGGTGATGACCTTTCCGGTAAGGTCACACGGTTCTGTAAAGGAATTAATTTTCCAATAGCACTGTTTCGATTAGGATACTAAATGAATTATGCAATTGTAAGATTTTCAAATGAGGAAACCTTAAAGACTTTGCTTTCCGCCGAAGATCACAATATGTTAATTCGCGATTTTCTTCTGTAATACTGTGATTTTAAAACCACTATGGGAACTAAATAGTGTTTAAGCAAACTTCAGAATATAACTTTTTTATCTCGCACTTACGATTTGTTGCGAAGAAGACGCAAGCTTCAACCCCTGACGTTGACGCAATGATGGCGGCCTTACTTTGCATTGCGGATGAAATCGAAAATACAGGCCGGTTTCGTGTTGAGTATGAGCATGCGCGATATGCCAGTCGGGCTCTGGCAGGAGTTGCTGGTTTTTTACAACAACACATATTGCCTGAAGTTATCGCGGCAAAAAATGATCTGGGGGAACGTCAGGTGCGCTGGGTGATTGATACATCTATGTCAATGTTGTCGACGTTAACCGTGCATGTGGAAACCGTTCAAAATGATGAGCCCTTTGAAGCACCATTACCACCACTCCCGCTTTTAAATTAAGTAAGCAAAAAAACCCAAACTGATTACGTTCCGGACACCCTTAACGGTGGGCTCTTTTATGCGGCTTTATGTCGTTTAGTAATATGTCTATTCAGTATGCATCGCTGACGACTGCCTAGGGTTAGCTCATTAGTAGATAAGCTGTTCTCATTCGACGAGATTCTTTCTATATTTTTTAACTTTCTGCCCGATGATTTATAAATCCTTCATTTCCTATAATCATCAAGTCGTTTAGGGCTCCTGAGGATGAGTCTATGTTATTCAGCATAGCCTGGCTGGCGTTTGCTGCGGGCATTCTGAGTTCAACAATTCCATCGCTTTCGTTAAAATTTTATTAG
>CALJEW010000370.1 GCA_938074585.1 uncultured Rhodospirillales bacterium
TTTGATCACGAATACTACACACGGATCGGCCGTCAATCTCAAGCACAGACCGCTTGGAACCTTTTTTTAGGGCTTGGTATTCAGATTAAAATATTTTTTCAAAAAAAGACGTCTCAAGCTAGAAACTCTGCTGTAAAAGGATATAAATGCTAGCCAACAACATCTTATCTAAGGTGACCCTTAAATAGATGAGTGGGCTTTGCTGTAGCAAAGTTACCTCATCAGATGGCGTATAAAAAAGTGACCGGATCTTTCGAGCCGGTCACTTGAGTTTTCGACTTTTAAGCCGATTTAAGACCAGAGAGGGTGGCTCTGGTCATAGACGAGGAGGTCTATTTTCACCAATTAGCTGCTAATTGTGTCGAATTTATGTAAAATTAAGGGTATTTTATGGGCAAACTGCCTAAATAATATCGTATATTCAAAAAGTAAGAGCCTAATCAAATTAAATTTAGTGGTTTATATTATACAATTAGAACTAAGTATCCAATTTCCGTAGATCATCGATTACTTTCCCATCATTAGCCAAGCTTCCGGATGCTTCATACTTAACGTCGCCGCGGACTTTGCAAACCGCTTGGATCGAAGCTGCAATTTGGTCTGTAAGTGTGTTGGAGCCTCCTTCAATGTCATGAAGATTATGGATTTCACAAGCTAACATCATGACATCTACCCCACCGCGTTGGTCGACGGTCAGCCGGGCTTTTAAAATTTCAGGATGGCGTTTGATAACATCTGCTATTTGTTTTGGATGAATAAACATGCCTTTGACTTTGGTTGTTTGATCTGCCCGGCCCATCCAACCTTTGAGCCGCATATTGGTACGCCCACAAGGGCTTGTACCTGCTAATGTGGCTGATAAATCACCGGTGGCAAAACGGATAAGGGGGTATTCGGGAGCAAACGTGGTGACAACAACTTCGCCAACTTGGCCGTCTTCAACCGGGTCTCCGGTGCCGGGGCGAACGATCTCGACGATTAATTTTTCGTCGACGATCAAACCTTCTTGCGCACTCGATTCATATGCAATGCTGCCAATGTCAGCACTGGCATAGATTTGACCGCATGTGACACCAAAGTTCATTAAATCTTGGCGCAGCGCCGGCATAAAAGCTTCACCGCCAACTAAGCCCTTGGTCAGGCTGGAGACGTCTACGCCCATCTCAAGCGCTTTTTCGAGAATGATTTTTAAAAACGAGGGAGTACCAATATAGCCTGCCGGACGAATGTCAGCAATCGCACGGACTTGTAATTCTGTGTTTCCCACACCAGCGGGCACGACGGCACAGCCTAATTCAGTTGCACCCGTCTCAATCATCACGCCAGCAGGCGTTAAATGGTATGAGAAGGTATTATGTAAGATATCGCCTTTACGAATCCCGGCGGCATATAAGGCGCGTGCGGTTCGCCACCAATCATCGCCATGGCCTTCGGCATCGTATATTGGGCCGGGGGATTGAAAAATTCGCTTTAACTTACCGGGTCCACACGTGTTTAAGCCGCCTAACGGGGCGGATTGTTTCTGGTGTTCCATTAAGTCGGATTTACGAGTTACGGGCAGGGTTGCCAACTGTGTGCGGTCCGTAATCGCTTCTGCTGAAATATGACTTAATGCGCTTGTAAAAAAAGGAGCATTTTTTTTAGCGTTGGCTATTTGGGCCTGAAGGGCTGTAAAAAAATCGGTATTGCGCTGGTCGGAAGAGCGGGTTTCTAGAGCATCATAATAGGGGCTCGATGTCATTAAATTGTCCTGTTCGCTTATAACCAACGTTTCCGGCGGCGATAATGTTTAATATCGCGAAAGCTTTTGCGCTTATCAGATGCCAATCCTAAGTAAAATTCTTTTACGTCTTCGTTTTCACTTAAAGAATCCGCAGCACCTTCCATAACAACGCGGCCATTTTCTAGGATATAGCCAAATTCAGCATACCTTAGGGCGACCATTGTGTTTTGTTCAGCTAACAAAAAGCTGACGCGCTCTTTCTGATTTAAGTCTTTAACGATTTCAAAAATTTCTTCAACCAATTGTGGGGCCAGTCCCATTGACGGCTCATCTAGAAGGATCATTTTGGGGTGGGCCATCAAAGCGCGGCCAATGGCGACCATTTGTTGTTCACCACCGGATGTGTAACCGGCTTGGCTGGTCCGTCTGATCTTAAGGCGTGGAAAATAATGATATACTTTTTCAAGCGATTCTGCGACGGCAGCGCGGCCATCTTTTCGGGTGTAGCTGCCTGTTAATAAATTTTCTTCAACAGTTAAGTGCTCAAAACAATGTCGCCCTTCCATGACTTGAATAATGCCACGGCGGACCAGCTCGTTTGGAGATAAAGCGTCAATTCTTTCACCCATGGCTTCAATTGAGCCTTTGGTGACTTCGCCGCGTTCGGCGTGTAATAAATTTGATATGGCTTTTAGTGTCGTTGTTTTACCGGCACCGTTGGCACCTAAAAGGGCGACAATGCCGCCCTCAGGAACAGCAAGCGATACCCCCTTCAACACCAAGATGACGTGGTTATAAATAACCTCGACATTGTTGACGTTAAGAAGGGGTGCCGCCTGTTCGGCAGCTCCCGCTGGATTTAATTCAGCCTGAGCTGTCATGTCTTGTCCTAACTCGTTGGCTAACGAGCCGTTGATTTTTAATCATCGACTCGTTAGCCATTCATTTTTTAACTATTGGTTAGTTAACTACACGTACGTGGCGTAATTTTATTTTCTTTAGCGTAAGCCGCAGCGGCTTCTTCAATCATTGGACGGACAACGCTGGTAATCGGTGTGATCCAGTCAGAAACGAATTTCCAACCATTACCTGTCCATTGCTGGAAGATAACCGGACCACCAGATTCATGATCCGCGCAAGTGACAGTAAACGGTTGTGTGAACCCTTCCATGCCGAGCGCTTTTAGTTTTGCAGTGGTGATATTTAAGTTTTCCAGACCCCAACGGACCTGCTCGCCTTGCATTACCTTATTGCCATATTTACCTTGGGCGGTGCGAACCGCTTCGATGTTAAACATAGCATTCAGAACACCCCGGTTATATATCACGTCACCTATTTTATTCTCGGCAGCCTTAGCGGCGTCACCTCGATAGACATGTTTGATGATGTCTTGAATAACGGGCCAGTCGGTTCCTGTACCGTGAAGAGCCGCTGATTTGTAACCAAATGCGCCATCGCCTGCAGGGATGGTATCTGACTCAGACCCAGACCACCAGTTGCCTACGAAGTGATCCATCGGGAATCCTGCTGAAACTGCTTCTTTAATCGCAACTTGGTTCATAACACCCCAACCGGACATAAATATCCAATCTGGGCGCTTACGTCGAACTTGCAACCAGGCTGACTTTTGT
Source organism: uncultured Rhodospirillales bacterium (assembly GCA_938074585.1). Classification (GTDB taxonomy): domain Bacteria; phylum Pseudomonadota; class Alphaproteobacteria; order Rhodospirillales; family Casp-alpha2; genus JABMNT01. The sequence continues at coordinate 3,355 of CALJEW010000370.1, forward strand.
TCTTGGCCCGGGTGATCAACGGCAATTTTGGTGAGCTTGAAGCCATGGATTTTTTGTAGTGCATCCAATGTTGGGTTGGCTTCTTTACCATAAGCAGAGTTGTGATAAATGTGAGCGATGTGAACACCGTTCAGTTTATTCATGCCACCTTCTTGAGATGCGACATACTTAACAAATGCGGATGCTTGTGACCAATATGTCGTTGGGAAGTTAAATGTCCATTTAAATACCCGGCCATCACCAGCGGCTGTACGGCCATAACCCATCGTCATAAGCGGGATCTTGTCGACTTTGGCTTTCGGTATGAGCTGATAGGTCATGCCTGTTGAGAAAGGAGTGAATAAGGTCGCCCCTTTGCCTTTAAGCTTTTCGTAGCACTCAACACCTAGCTTGGTGTTGTATTTAGTTTCACATTCTTCAACTGATGTTTTGATGCCGTTAATACCGCCATCACGTAGATTTATCATTGAGTAGTAATCGCGAAGACCGTTTGCAAGTGGGATACCGTTCGGCGCATAGGGGCCTGTTCGATATACCAGCAGCGGAAAGAACTGGTCAGCCGCCGCAGCAATTTTTGATTCCATAACACCAACAGCACATGCGGCAAAGCCGGCGGCTGCTAGAACTAAATTATGCATCTTCATAACTATTCTCCCTTTGGTTTCTCCCAGTAGGCTCGCCGAACCGATGATCTTATTTGTTCGGTTCTTTCAACCTTAGCACGCTACCGTTCATCGGCAACAATACATTCAAATTCCGTTCTCATGTTAATTAATATGGGAACGGCCATTGTCTCAATTTTTCCTTAACGATTTGCCATAAACGGGCAAGCCCATGGGGTTCGACAATCAAGAAAAAGACGATAAGAACGCCAAATATGATTTCTTCAAGGTGTTTCGCTAAATCAGAAGCAATTTGTATCCCAATCATCGGAGGGAAGTTGGTCAAAAAGATGGGCAGTAGTGTAATAAATGCGGCCCCCATAATCGATCCCATAATGCTTCCAAGCCCACCAACAATGATCATGAACAGGATTAGGAAAGACAAGTTGATGTCAAAAGCTTCTGTTTCTGCGCTCCCCAACCAACAAAAGATATACAATGCGCCCGCAACGCCGCAATAAAATGAGCTAATGGCAAAGGCCATCAATTTTGTTTTAAGTGGCTCGATACCAATAATTTCAGCCGCAATGTCCATATCCCGGATGGCCATCCACGAGCGGCCAATGCGGCCCCGAACTATATTTTTTGCTGCTAATGCAAAGACCACCAAAAAGCTTAAGACGACATAATAACGCGTAATTGCTAACGCGTTTGGCCCTGTTATCATGATTCCTAAAACTTCACGAGGTGGAGCTGTAATGGTTCCAGACGGGTTATTGTTATAGAACCAGCCCACTTTGTTAAATAACCACAGGATAAAGAACTGAGCTGCTAACGTGGCAACAGCTAAATAAAAGCCCTTAATACGCAGGCTTGGAATACCAAAAATAATCCCAACACCGGCCGAAAATAAGCCAGACATAACGAAGACGATCAAAATGTTTAAATCTGGAAAAGCAGTGCACAATTTATACGTTGCATAGGCCCCAATCGCCATAAAGGCTCCAGTTCCGAGGCTTACCTGACCTGCATATCCAGTAAGAATGTTGAGGCCGATGGCTGCAATGGCATAGATGTAAAGCGGAATGATAACTGCTTGGAACCAATATTCGTTAGCAAAGTATGGGATAACGACAAAAGAGATGACCAACATGATGGCGATGAACCAGCGGTCTTGGATGATCGGGAATATTCCCTGATCAGCTTCATACGTGGTTTTAAATTGCCCGGCTTCACGGTAAAACATTTCGACTATACCCTCTCGATAATTTTTTCGCCGAACAGGCCTTGTGGACGGAACATTAAGAACGCCAGCGCCAACATATATGCGAACCAGCCTTCAATCGCCCCACCAAATGCAGGTCCCCAATAGACTTCAACAACTTTTTCACCAACCCCGATAATTAAACCGCCAATAATGGCTCCTGGAATAGATGTGAAACCACCCAATATAAGAACGGGTAAAGCTTTGAGCGCAATCAGGACAAGCGAGAACTGTACTCCAGCTTTGGTTCCCCATAAAATCCCAGCAACAAGCGCGACAAACCCGGCTACCGACCAGACAATAATCCAGATCGATTTCAGCGGAATGCCAACTGACATGGCGGCTTGGTGGTCATCAGCAACGGCGCGGAGTGCGCGCCCGGTACCTGTATATTGGAAAAATAAGGCCAATACCGTGACCATAATGGCGGCAATTAGAGCCGCCGATAAATCTAACGTATTGAGCAGCATTCCACCGTATTCAAAGTTTTTATCTGGAAGCCCAACGTCTAATTTTTTTACGTCTGACCCCCATGCGATTTGGCCAACGCCTTCTAGAATAAAATTCAGGCCAATCGTCGCCATGAACAAAATAATGCCTTCTTGATTAACCAAATGCCGCAGCATCATTTTTTCAATCAATATAGCAAGAAGGACCATTACCGCCATTGTAATCAGGATGGCAAAGAATATAGGTACCCCTTGTTCCATAAGGCCAACAAGGGTTAGTGCAGCAAAGAGAACCATCGCCCCTTGAGCAAAATTGAAGACACCAGACGCTTTGAAAATCAAAACAAAACCAAGTGCCACAAGCGAATACATAACGCCAGCTAAAACCCCACTTATAACCACTTCTAAAAAGAAGATAGGGCTATCAGCAATGTCCAAAAACGGTAGTATGAATATACTTTCAAGAAATTCCATGTTTACCGTTTCCTACTCATGGGTCACGCCTAAATAAGCATTGATAACATCTTGGTTCGTTCGGACAACGTCTGGAGTGCCATCGGCCAACATGCGGCCATAATCTAATACAACGACGCGGTCTGAAATATCCATAACCACGCTCATATCATGCTCAATCAAGACAATTGTTGTGCCTAACTGATCATTAACGTCCAGAATATACCGGCACATGTCTTCTTTTTCTTCGTGGTTCATTCCTGCCATCGGCTCGTCCAATAGCAATAAATCAGGTTCAGCAGCCAGCGCACGGCCAAGCTCTACACGTTTTTGTAAACCATAAGGTAAGCGTCCAACTGGTGTTTTGCGGATTTGCTCAATTTCTAAAAAATCAATAACTCGTTCTGCAACTTCGCGGTGTTCGACCTCTTCTCGCCGGGCGGGGCCTAGGTGCAGGGCTTGCCAAAAAACGTTGGCCTTCATTTTTAAATTGCGCCCGGTCATAATGTTATCGAGCGTCGACATACCGCTAAATAAAGCAATGTTTTGGAATGTTCGGGCAATGCCCTGTTCCGCAGCTTTATGGGTCTGCATCTGTTTGCGAGTTTCGCCTTTAAACGTAATTTCGCCTTCTTGTGGATGATAAAAGCCGTTAATGCAATTCAACATCGAGCTTTTTCCAGCTCCATTTGGGCCAATAATCGCGCGTATTTCACCTTTGCGAACATCGAATGAGATATTGCTCAAGGCCTTAACGCCGCCAAACGACAAGCTAATTCCTTTGACATCAAGAAGAACCTCTTCGGTGGTGTGCTGGGTTGCCATTCCGGTGGGTCCTATTCTGCTGCCTGTTGCACGGCTGATATGGTCGCCGCGTCGCGGATTTGAACGTCGGCTTTAATGGTGTCGGTGCGACCATCTTCATAAGTAACCACCGCTTCAACCGAACAATTTGATTTATCACCATATAAAGCATCAATTAAATCAGCATAGCGTTCCGCAATGGGAAGTCGTCGGAGCTTTCGAGTTCGGGTTAATTCACCATCATCCGCGTCCAGTTCTTTATGTAAAATAAGGTATCGTTGTATTTGTGATCCTGCTAATTTTTCATCAGATGCCAAATCGCGGTTTACTTGTTCGACGCAGTCTTGGATTAGATCATATACGCTCGATTGACCGGCTAAATCGGTATATCCAGAATAGGCTATATTGCGGCGTTCTGCCCAGTTTCCAACAGATTCTAAATCAATGTTGATGAAAGCGGTAACGAAGTCGCGCTCATGGCCAAAGGTGACGGCTTCTTTAATATGAGGGAAAAATTTTAGTTTATTCTCGAGGAATTTAGGAGCAAACATAGTCCCATTGTTGATTTTACCAACATCTTTAGAGCGGTCAATAATTCTCAAATGACCATGTGCATCCATATAACCTGCATCACCTGTATGGACCCAGCCGTCTTTTGTTTTGGTGTCACGGGTGGCTTCATCATTTTTGAAATAGGCTTGGAATACACCCGGGCCATTGAACAGAATTTCACCGTTATCGGATATTTTAATATCCACGCCGATCGCAGGGGTTCCTGATGATTCTGGGTTCACTTCACCGTCTGGCTGGATGGTGATGAACACACTGGCTTCGGTTGAGGCATAAAGCTGCTTTAAATTCAGCCCCATCGACCGGTAAAAAACAAAAATATCGGGTCCGATGGCTTCACCCGCTGTGTATCCGACGCGAATCTTTGAAAGCCCTAGAACATTTTTTAATGGACCAAAAACCAATATCTTGCCTAGGCCATATAAAAGTTTATCAGCTATGGAAACTGGTTTTCCATCTAAAATGTCCATTCCAACGCGCTTCGCGACGTCCATGAAATAGTGAAACATAGCTTGTTTGATTTTAGCCGCATCTTCAATGCGGATCATAACTGTTGTTAAAAGGCTTTCGTATATACGCGGTGGAGCAAAGAAATATGTGGGTCCAATTTCACGCAAATCCTCAAGCACCGTATCGCTGCTTTCTGGGCAACTGACACAATATCCGGCGCAGTAGGCTTGTGCGAACGAGAATATGTTGTCGCCAATCCAAGCCATGGGAAGGTATGCCAAGGTTTCTTCGTCTTCGCCTAAACCTTCACGAATGCAGCCGTTATTTGCCGTGATTGCCATATTGTTATGGCTCAGCATGACGCCTTTCGGTCGGCCGGTCGTGCCCGATGTATACAGCATAGCGCAAATATCTTCGCCATTGCCTAATTCAATTGAGGATAAGAAAAAGTCAGGATCTTTGGTGTTATATTCGCGGCCCGTTTCTTGGACGCTTTTATACGAATGCAAAAAATCTTGATCATAATGCATCATGCCACGTGTATTATTATATATAATGGTTTTAAGCATCGGCAAATTGTCTTTGATTTCAAGGAGCTTATCGACTTGTTCTTGATTCTCAACAATCGCAAATTTGGCTTCTGCGTGGTCGTAGACATATTGCATTTCTTCAGCAACGGAGTCTTGGTAAACGGGAACAGGAATTGCACCTAGAGACTGAATAGCTGTAAACGCCCAATATAAATGAGGACGATTGTCGCCACAGATTGTGACTTTATCATTGCGCTCGACACCTAACGACTTGAGGCCGCATGCAAGGGCCTGAATTTCATCGGCTATTTCAGACCAAGTCCAGGTTAGCCAGATACCATAGTCTTTTTCTCGGTTGGCAGGTTTGTTGCCGCGAACACGCACATTTTCTAGAAGTAATTTGGGAAAAGTATCACGATCGCCTGAATTCGGCGTGCTACCGGTCATGCAATATTGCTCCCTGAAATCGAATAAAACACTTTAAACAATGTTAAAGTGACCCTCGTAAAGCCAGTGCCGGATTTTCCGATCATTCCTTTATTAAAACATCATGGGGATAGATTTTGGTCTACTCAAGAAAAAAATAACAAGGGGCTGACCCATCTAACACGATTTAGGTGTTATTATTGGTAGTACGAGAAAGAGCCAATTAAGCAAAACAAAACAAGATCGTCTAATCGAGTATTTTGTAGCTGGAGCTATAGCTCGGCGAGCAGCTGATCCTGTCAGGGTGAATCCAAAACATCGATTTATTATTTTTCATAGATTACGCGAAATCATTACTTATCATCGTAAGAATGAGGCTGACACGATTTTCAGCGGAGAGATCTAAGTTAGTGAAAGTTACTTTGGTGGCAATCGCAAAGGAAAGCGCTGCCGAGGTGCAGCAGAAAAAATTTGGGTTTTTGGCCTTTTAGAGCGCGGAGGTAAGGACTAACGGAAGGTTATAGCAGATGCTTTGTAAGCAACATTATACCTCACTATTGAGCGCAAATTTGTGCCAGACAGCATCGTCTATTCAGACTGCTGGCGAGGTTATAACGTGCTGAATGTATCTGAATGCAAGCCTTTCCGTATCAATCATTCTAAA
>CALJEW010000371.1 GCA_938074585.1 uncultured Rhodospirillales bacterium
GTTAATGAAAAATACCCCGCTTCCGCTTGCATTAAGTAATCGAAGCCCGGCCACGTTGCGCGTTCACCTGTCCTCCCATATGCAGACAAATGAGCGCAGACAATTTTTGGGTTAAATTCTTTTAAGACCTCATACGTTAAGCCTAGTTTATCAGGCACATCGCCACGCAAGTTAGATGCCACCGCATCCGCGGACTTAACCAAATCGTGAAATACCCCCATCCCTTCAGGCTGGCTTAAATCCAACGACAGGCTTTTTTTGTTCCTATTGTAAGCATGAAAAAATTCGGAATCATCTGGCGTAAAAAAAAAAGGACCCACATCCCGGGCAAAATCACCGCCCGAATTAGGGTTTTCAATCTTAATAATTTCAGCGCCTTGATCGGCCAGAAACATGGTTCCGAACGGACCCGCGCCATATTGTTCAACCGCTAAAACGCGGACACCTTCTAAGGGGAGAGACATAAATGTTCCTATACAGGGTTTCGTTCAATCAACTGCTTGGATATGACAATACGTTGAAGTTCGTTAGTTCCTTCGCCTATAGCAAGCAATGGGGCATCACGGTAATAACGCTCAATGTTAAATTCTTTTGAATATCCATAAGCACCGTGAATACGAAGAGCTTCTTCGGCGTTTTTCATGGCGCTTTCCGTTGCGAATAATTTAGCCATACCCGCTTCCATATCGCAGCGTTGACCCGTATCGTAAGCTTGAGCCGCTTTTTCCAATAACAATTTAGATGCTTCTACCCGCGTCGCCATTTCAGCTAATTTGATTTGAATGGATTGATGCTCACAAATCGGTTTACCAAAGGTTTTTCGGATTTGAGAATAGGATACACTTTCTTCTAAGGCTGCGCGTGCCAAGCCAACGCCGCGCGCCGCCACATTAATGCGCCCCAATTCCATCCCAGATAACACTTGTTGCATTCCGCGCCCTTCATTCGGGCCAATCAATCGATTTGCAGGTACCCGAACATCTTCAAAGCTCAGTCCCCCTGTATCAATGCCTCGGTAGCCAAGTTTTTTAAGCTTTCGGCCTTCATAACCATGTGTTTTATCAACCAAAATCAAGCTCATACCTTTATGGGGCGGGTCAGTATTTGGGTTGGTTTTAACAAGAACCGCCAACATATCACCTTCAAGCGAATTGGTGATCCACATTTTTTCTCCATTGATCACATAATCATCTCCATCGCGTACAGCACGTGTGCGAATGGCTTGTAAATCAGTGCCACAATCAGGTTCCGTTAAGGCGACGCCACCGCGTAATTCACCAGATGCAAATTTAGGCAAAAACTCCGCCTTCATTTCATCGGAGCCAAATTTTTGAACAGCCGTCGCCATCATCAAATGCGAATTATAAATCCCCGGAACTGAGATTGAGACAGCAGACATACGCTCAACAATTTTTGTATAGGCACTGGCCGACAGCCCAAGTCCGCCATATTCAGGCGCAATCGTTGAACCAAATAACCCCATTTCAGCCATTTTATCGGCCATATCGCGGGGGTAAATATCTTCGGCTTCCCATTCGCGAACATAAGGGACAACATCCCGCTCTAAAAACTGATCAACAGAATTAAGCAGAAGTTTTACTTCCTCGTTAGAAGTCATGTTTTTGGGGTAAGGTGCGTCATTCATATCTAGTAATCCGCCTTATCATCTACTGCGTGCCCACGCTTTGGGATCAACATGGTCCGCTCGAACGAAATCACCTCAACCCCCTTTTGATTTTTACCAATGGTTTTAATGCTAACAATCCCTTGCGTGGGGCGCGATTTGCTTTCACGAATGCGCAGAACTTCACTTTCTGCATACAACGTATCGCCATTAAATACTGGGGCCGGCATTCGGACCGTATCCCAGCCCAAATTCGCGATGGTTTTCTGGCTAACGTCTGAAACGCTCATGCCCGCAACTATCGAAAGTGTTAGGCATGAATTGACCAATGGTTTAGCGAACTCACTTTTCGCGGCGTATTCCACATCAAAATGAAGTGGGTGCTGGTTCATAGTCAATAATGTAAACCAAGAATTATCAGTCTCAGAGATTGTACGGCCAGGGCGATGTTCGTACACATCACCGGTTTTGAAGTCTTCAAGATACCGTCCGTAAGACTCGCGATACCGGTTAGGACCAACTTCTTTTGCTACTGCGACCATTTACAAGACTTCCTATAAATTTATTTCTACTGGTACTTATATAAGCATATCCAATAAACCTGTAAAAGAAGGTATTCGGATAAACTGTTGTGATTTACGCGAATACCTAAAGGATAAATCGATCTGCTCAGGATAATCGTAACCCAAAGTTGAGGTGGGCCTTACCCAATGCGGTTGCGTTTCAAACATTAGAAGGGCGCGGCGCGTTAGTGCAAGCAGCATCTGATAAGCACCCAAATAACCGGTCACAGAACCGCAAGCCGGTGCAGAAAGCAAACTGTGACGACGACGATGACCACCATTACAAATTCAAGTAAGTGTTTCAGCAACTTATTCACAGCCTGCGCGGTGGCTTAAAGGACCGTCAGATCCAAAACAGCTTATGGACAGATTAATAATTCATGGTTGGATTGCTGCCAGTTGTTCTGGCCCAAACCCGAACCCCTCTAACATTCTCAGACAATACCCCTGAGCAGATATATCCGCCCCCTTCTTAAGCGTGGTCGGATGTTACCGGCCTTCATTTGTTTTTAAATCAATAAATGCACTTCGTTTGCCATGGCTTGTGTCAATGATATGTTTATGAATTTGTGGAAGATGTTCGACGGTTACCATCAGTGCGTCAGATCCATGCTCTGCCAAATTGCGAGCTTGAATAGGTCTTGCCAAAATATGGTGCAAATCCAGTGTTTTCATACCTCTTAAAGGCGGCCCTCTTTTGGGAGCGGGATTAGGTCGCTATCCGCAATTTTTATAATTTCATTAACAGGTTTCGCATTCTACATTAACCCATGTGGATCTGGATGTGCCAACCATTCCGTGTTTGATTGGACCATTCACAGCAAACTTTGGCGTTACCAATGGCAGCTTCCAGATAAAGGGTACCCCATTTCGCCACAGCATTGGGAACCGAACCTGGAGTGGGCTCGCAGCCCAGAACACCCAGCACCCACTCTTTCAAATTCGGCAGGCCAGTTTCATTTCCAAAGGTATTTTAGTGCCACGAATTTCCATAAGTTATTTGAATAAAGTATTCAATTTACATCCAGCTTATTAATTAAAGCTGTCTACATTTGACAGAAGTTGATCAGGAACAAAAGATCCTAGAAATTAGAAATACTACTTCCCCTGCAACGGCCCGTGAAGCGTAATTTACTCAACAGACGCCATATAAATATCTATCGACGTTCTGCAATCACTTGGCTACTGTTTGAATAGATGAATGAAATAAGAATAACTGCGGTGGCAAAATAGATGACATTTTTTTTCAACAATTTCGACTTAAAAAATATTGATGCGAAACGGGGTCCTGTTCGGTTGCGCACGTATGGCAAAGGCCCAGCGCTGCTCTTGCTTCACGGCAACCCACAAACCCATGCCATGTGGCACTTGGTTGCCCCTAAACTAAGCGAGTCATACACCGTTGTTTGCCCTGATTTATGCGGGTATGGACAATCGTTCAAACCGGCAGCCTCAAATGATCATGCCGCTTACGCAAAAAAACAGATGGCAGCGGATATGGTCGATGTGATGGAACGCTTGGGCCATAAAAACTTTTATGTCGCCGCTCATGACCGTGGAGCACGCGTTGCACATCGTTTGGCGCTCGATTTTTCTGACCAGGTAAAAAAACTCGCGTTATTGGATATCATCCCAACAATTGAGCACTTCGAGCGCACCGACATGGATTTCGCCATGGGTTATTATCATTGGTTTTGGTTTGCTCAACCCCACCCTTTACCAGAATCAATAATTAATAAAGCGACCGAAGATTGGTTCCACGCCCATACATCGCGAGAACCGAAAGATAACGATTTCTTTCACCCGGATGCTCTTTATGATTATTTAAGAGCCGCAAAGAATCCTGAGATGATCACGGGTATGTGCGAAGATTACCGGGCCGCAGCGACTATCGATATGGCGCATGACCGGGCCAGCCGCGATTCAGGTGATAAAATCAATTGCCCGCTGCTTATATTATGGGGATCAAAAGGAAAAATAGGTCAATGGTATGACCCCATCAATATTTGGAGCCAATACAGCCAATCCAGTGTGCAAGGGAGCACTGTAAATTCGGGTCACTATTTAGCAGAAGAAGCCCCAAGCGAAGTGATTACTCAACTTGAGGCCTTTTTCGCTTAACGATCAAGCCATGGCTTCAAATTGGCGTCCATGGTGAAGCAATCCTGAAACGCTATTAATGGTATTGAGATCGAGTAATCCAGACGACAAATCAGTTAGCGCCGATGGCTCTATATAAGGAGCAGTAAGGCCGGTAAATTTTGCCATCAGCTCTTCATCCGTAACAAAATTTCCAGGTTCACCTTTTGGCATATCAATAAATTGATCAAAGGTACCCCGCGATGTTTCAATAACAACGTTGCCCGCCATATTGGTTGGGAACGCCGCATTGGCTTTGTCGTCGACAACCGTCGTCACCCGCTTACACAAATCCAATGTATCTTTATTTGTTAGATATTTATTATAGTCGTCCCAACCCAGCCCACCCGTTTGCAATGCAACCGCGGCACAAAACGGCATGGAAAATTGACCATCAACTATACTTTTGGGGTTGTGTTTTTTAGCATCAGAATCACCAATAATGTTCCACCCGGTTTTCGATACACCGACGATAACTCGTTTGATTTCTTCGGGTTGAATATTATGTTCATCCCGAAGAGCAACAATGGCATCTAAAGGCGCATGGGAATATCGGCACGATGGATATGGCTTCACGCCAACGTTCAAAAGCTCCCACACATCACCTAAACCCTCAATCGCGCGGCTGTGATTTGGATTCGGTGCATAGGAGTTTAAAAACCCATTTTTGCCTTCCAATGGATCGATCGCCCCCCGGAAACCTTCATGAGCCATCGTAGCTGCAATCACACCGTTCATGGCCGCTTGGCCTACGTGTGATCTTTTGGTCCAGCCGCCTTCATGCAAAAATTGCATAGATCCCGCAGACTGACTGAGCGCCACACCAAACGCTTTGGCAATGCCATCGGCATCTAAACCCAACAACTTACCCGCAGCAGCCGCCGCACCAAAAATGCCACAAGTCGCTGTTGGATGGAAGCCCCTCTCGTAATGATCGCTTGGGGTAAGAGCCAAACTCAAACGAATTTGAACTTCATATCCCGCAACAATTGCCGCAATCAAGTCTTTGCCGCTAGCTTCAACCATTTCTGCCACAGCAAAAGCTGCGGGAACAATGGGTGCCCCCGAATGGATCGAGCCTGCTGAGTGGGTATCATCGAAATCCAATGAATGAGCCAAGGTGCCATTTATCATCGCAGCCCCTGGCGCGCTATACCCCGCCGTATCGCCCAAAACCGTGCAATCACCGTTGCTATACCCAAGCCGCTCCATGGCTGCAACAACGCTGGGCGTTGATTCTGAATCATGGCGGGCACGGATAATGTTGCCCACCAAATCTAGGATCAACTGCTTACAGCGCGTTTGCACATCATCTGGTAATGCCTCATAGGTCAAAGAACTTGCAAACTCTGATAACGCTTTGGTGACTTGAACCATCTTACACTCCTGTAAATACCCTAGAGATTATTTGGCAACATACTTCTTTTCATCTGCATAATATTGCGGGAAGCCAACCACATCCTGCAATTCTAAGAAAGTCGCATTGGCTGTTGTATCGTGACCATCGTTCAAGGTTTCTAAAACTCGATTGGAAGCCGCAATCCGAGCTAACATCAATGATGCAGGATATATTACAATCTTATAACCGATTTCTTCTAATTTTGGCGGAGTTAAGAAGGGCGAACTGCCTTGTTCAACCATATTAGCCATTTTAGGCCCCGGAACTTCTTTACAATAGCGCTCCATTTCAGCTTCATCACGGGGGGCTTCTAGGAATGTAATGTCAACACCAATATCCATAAATGCTTTACAGCGCTCTATTGCTTCATCAAGCCCGTCTGTTCCATTCGCATCAGTTCTCGCCATAATCAAAATATCCGCCCCCTCTTCTCGGGCATCAACGGCTGCGCGAAGGCGAACATAAGCGTCCTCACGGCTAACGACTTGTTTTCCAATAGTATGACCACATCTCTTGGGAGCCAATTGATCTTCAATCATCACACAAGCCATCCCAGCTTGGGCATATCCATCGACCGTTCGCTTCACGTTCATCGCGTTGCCATAGCCCGTATCTCCGTCACCGATCACGGGAATAGAAACGGCAGCAGCAATATTACGGCCTTGATCTAACATTTCACTATAAGAAATCAGGCCCGTATCTGGCATCCCAATCCGAGCAGCAGCAACCATAAACCCACTCATAAACGTGCCCGAAAATCCGGCACGTTCTATCAACTTTGCTGACATAGCATCGTAGCATCCGGGCAGTGTAATAATCCCAGGCTTATTCAAAAGATCTTTTAGTTCATCTGCTGCACTCATTTTACACATCCTTCTATTTATTGATCATTTGCCTTTAAATTTTGGTTGTTCTTTTGCCAAAAAGGACCGCACCCCTTCCGTATAGTCTTCGCTGTCGCAGGCGGCATAACTATCTATAAGCTCCTGCTCACTTAACGGTTTAGGATTACTCATCAATCGGCGTAACGTTTTTTTTGTCATCTGGGCTGCTAATGGGGCACCTGATGCAATACGTTCAGCCGTTGCGTATACATTTTCAGCCAATTCATCATCGGGGACAACACGATTTACCATCCCACGCTGAACAGCATCATTGCCACCAAACAAGGCCCCCTCTAAAAGAATTTCTAAAACCACAGCAGGCCCAACCAAATCAAGGGATGGTTTCATTTCTGTTGGTGACAACGCATTACCAATGCGCTTAATTGGAATTCCCAATCGCGCTGATTTTCCAGCGATCCGCATATCACAACAACATGCAATCTCGAACCCACCTCCAGTACAAGCACCATGTATCATAGCCACGGTCGGATGGCGACATTTTTGCAAAGCATCCAATGCCTTAGCAACAACTATACCGTATTCTTTCGCTTCTAATGCATTGGAACGCAGTTCAGAAAATTCTGAAATATCAGCTCCGGCAGCGAAAGCCTTAGTTCCATCTCCCCGGATCACTATGCATCGGACGCTATCGTCTGCATCTAAACGCGCCAACGCTGCTGCAAGTTTATTCCAGCTTTCCAAATCAAGCGCGTTGCGTTTTTGTGGATTTTTAATTGTTAGCGTTGCAATATAGCCCTGCTGCTCAACATCTATTGAAGTGTCACTCATAACCATTTAATCTCCGTTTAGAAGGCGTGCAGGTGCGCCATTCAACCACGACTGAATATTTTCAACCGCCTGTCCATATGCCAGTTCATGTAATTCTTTGACAACAAACCCTGTGTGCCCGGTGAGCACGGCGTTATCTAATGACCGGATTACATGATCAGCAGGTAAAGGCTCCAAATCATAAACGTCTAGGCCAGCACCCGCAATTTTATTGTTTTGCAAAGCGTCAATTAGAGCTTTTTCATCAATAATTGGCCCCCGAGATGTATTGACCAAATAAGCTGTTTTTTTCATTTGCTCGAGTTGTTCTTTTCCAACTAACCCGCGCGTCCGGTCACTTAAAATTTGGTGAATGCTAATTACGTCAGAGCATTTAAACAGGTCATCTTTATTCACCCGCGTAACACCATGCTTCTTCGCTAAATCTTCAGTTAGATTTTGACTCCACGCTATGACATTCATATTAAAAGCAATGCCAATCCGTGCCGCAGCACTGCCTAATTTTCCAAGACCTAAAATCCCCAACGTTTTGCCACTGAGGCCAACGCCAATTCCTTGCTGCCAACCCCCTGATTTCATAACTTGATCTTCATAAGGTATTTTTTTAGTGATCGCTAAAATAAGAGCCCACGCATGTTCATACGCAGGATACCCCAACATTTGCGTACCACTAATAACAACACCATTCACTTTAGCCGCATCCATATCAATAGACAAATTACGCATTCCCGTGGTGATTAGGTATTTAAGGTTTGGCAACTGATCCAATAACGATTTTGGAAATGGGGTGCGTTCCCGCATGCACACAATGACATCAAAATCACTTAATATAGCTGCAATTTGCACCTCATCATGGCCTAAATGTTGATTAAAAGTTTTGATTTCAAAGCCTAACAAGGACCGCCAGTCCGCTGAGCCTAGAGCTGTGTTCTGATAGTCATCTAAAATCGCTACGCGTGTCATAAATTTAGCATCCTTAGTTATTTAACGGCAACCCCACCTCGAGGGCCAGTATTCAATCTATCTGCAAATTCATGAGCCAATGGCCGGGAAATTTCAGATCGTTGGTTAATCCACATACGAAGTAAATTACGTCTGCGCTCAGGTTCTGGCCAATCTTCAAACGAATTACGCGAATGAAGCACAGCATGATTATTCAAGATTTGAATATCACCTTGTTTGAAGACCATATCGTAGCGAATTCCAGCTTGCATCGCTAACTCACCAACTTTACGAACGGCAGCTAACGCAAGCCCAGTCAAAGGTGCACCCGACTTAACTTGCCCATCTTCAATAGTTTTGCAGTTATAGCGGCACGAAAGCCAGCCATCATAATTCGAATATACGGGAACCTTGGTATTCGTCACTTCATTTGGATCACCTGTAGCCCCCTCACCACGCAAATCGAATTTAAAACCCATAAATAAGGGCTCTAAGTATTCTGGAAAGTGCTCAAGCAACTGATTATAGACAGCTGCGGAACTAGCTATCAAACTTTCGCCTCCTGATTTAGATGGATGGACGCACAACAGAGTAACAATGTCAGACGGATCGCAGTGGGGTGCTAAGCGTGCTTGAGTTGTGTAACCGCGGACATTTTTTGCCATATAGTCATGGCCCGTATCGCGAACATGGCCAATAAGCTGGCCTTTCGCATTTTGAGTAATCGGCACGCCTAAATGGACACCTATTCCCCAATACAAAATCTTCAAACTTTGTTCGTCATAATTGGAAACATCTAGTCCACGCCACAAAGCAACGCCTCGTCCATATTCCACATCGTAAATACAACTAGCTAAACGGGGGCCTAAGCTAGGCAATGAAAAATCTCCGCGACCAAAGGTGTATATCTGTTTGTCAGAGCTCAAGACTTCAGAGACAGCAGCCTCAATCTCAATGATATCTTTTGAGCTGAATTGAAATACCCAAGACGGGTCAGCTTTTAAATCCTCAGACACCCACGCAGATGGTCGTATTTCCGGAGATAATTGGCTTATTTGTTTTTTATTAAAGATATCCCAGACCCCTTTTCTTTTTCATGCTAATTTCCTGAAGTTTCAGTATAAAAGAAATACTACTTACCTATAGGAGACAGAATAATGACATGGCTTGAAGGCAATTTACAAAACACTTTATCACCAGGATTACGGCTGGCAACCCTCCTAAAGCAGCCCGGTATATTAAGGACCCCAGGCGCGCACAATGGTATAGCTGGTCTGGCTGCAAAGAAAGCTGGTTTTGAAGCACTTTATGTCTCTGGCGCTGCTCTTTCCGCTTCCATGGGGCTT
>CALJEW010000372.1 GCA_938074585.1 uncultured Rhodospirillales bacterium
CAACACTTACTCAATCAACGCGCTCTTTAGCCGTAAAAAAAACCGCCCTTGCAACACGTGCAAATTTATTAATTAACAGTAGTCACCATTTAGTCGATATTCAAAGCCAGCAAATCCTGACACAGGCTACAAATTCAATAACGGTTTCTTATAATATTTATTCATCTCAATATGCCACTATATCTGCTGAGAAAGATGCCACAAAGCGCGCTACAAAAGAATTAGCACAAGATATACGATTACAAATTGGTATTTTTTTCAAAAGCCACAATAAGCAATCTGTAGTGCAGTGAAATACTCCGGTAAAAAACTAAGCGATCTTCTAAATAAATCGAAATTTGGTGTTAAGGCTGCTTTGTTATATGGACCAGACCAAGGCCTCGTCCGCGAATACGCTCAAAACCTTAGCCTTAAATGTGTTGCTAACCTAAATGATCCATTTTCAGTTACCGAATTTACCGGACCTCAATTAAAATCAGATCCTAGTATACTGGTTGATACTGTCTATTCGATGTCATTGGTGGGGGGGGATTGCGTTGTGTTAATTCGCGATGCTCAAGATTCAATAGCAGATACATTGGAATATATTTTTTCACAAGCAATACAAGCTTGGCCAATTATTATAGAAGCAAATACTTTAACGCCTCGGTCTTCCTTACGTAGAATGTTTGAACAACAAATAAATTTAGCCGCAATCGCTTGTTACCCAGAAGAAGGGCATGCCCTCGAACTTTTTATTAAAGCCTTCATGAGCCAAGAAAAATTAGTAATTGATCCGGGCGCTCTTAGTTTTTTATGTTCATCTCTAGCAGGTAATCGGCAAATAGTCCGACGTGAGCTCGAAAAATTAACCCTTTATTGTTCAGCAAAACCAGATGATGCCAAAAAAGTAACGGAAGCTGATGCGATTGATTGCGTAGGGGACTCGTCTGAGACATTTCTAGATAATTTGGTTTTTTCTGTTGGAGATGGCAACCAAGCCAATATTGATAAAACTCTAACCAAAGCTTTTTCGGAAGGTGTCAACCCGGTTGTCGTCATCCGTGCAATTCAACGCCACTTTCAGCGCTTGCATTTTGTCCATGGTCATATGTCGGGAGGGAGCAATCTTGATCAAGCATTAGGAAAATTACGCCCACCCGTATTCTTCAAAAGAAAAGCTGACTTTCAGCACCAAGTTCATAATTGGACACCCGATAAATTAAATCGTGCGCTTATGCTAGCAACTGAAAATGAAGTTGATAGTAAAACGACCGGATTACCCGCTGAAATTTTATGTGGACGAACATTGATGCGGATTGCCCAAGCTGCTCGCCGACGTTAGTCAATTAGAGATCCATTGAGCGCTTTATATCTTCGCCCACTTCATCTTCCTTATCTGGTAATCCAACGGGATTTTTGATCAATATAGATATTAGCTCATCTAACTGATCTAAGTTTCCATAAGATATAGTCAAACTACCACTTTTTCCCTTTGAATTGATCGAAACACCTAGTCCTATGTGGTCTCTCAGGCTCACCTCAAGGGCTTTAGTATTGGAATCTTTTGATGAGCTCGCTCTGAGAGCTGGTTTTTTGGGATCAGATTGCAACTTTATGAGTTTTTCCGTGTCCCTAACATTCAATCCACGCGCGACAACATTTTCCGCCAAGGTAATAACGTCTTTTGCCATCAATAAAGCCCGAGCATGACCCGCGCTCAAACTGCCATCATCCAACATACTTTTGACCGCTTCCGGTAAAGCGATTAACCGAACCATGTTAGCAACATGGCTTCGACTTTTCCCAATGCTTTCCGCCATGATTTCTTGGGTGTGGCCAAATTCGTCCATTAGTCTCTGATATCCTTCAGCTTCCTCCAATGGGGACAAGTCTTGGCGTTGTAAGTTTTCAATCAGACCAACTTCAAGAGCTTCTTGGTCGGTAAATTCTTTAATAACGATTGGAACTTCATGCAATTCAGCCCGTTGAGCAGCACGCCAACGACGTTCACCCGCAATAATCTCAAATTCTGATGGTATTTCAGGGTGACGCCTGACAACAATTGGCTGAATAATCCCTTTATCACGAATAGATGCCGCCAATTCGTTAATATGCTCTAGATCCATAATACGTCGCGGCTGATATTTACCGGGATGCAAATGCTCAACGGGTACTGGCTTCTGAGAACGAATTTTATCCGAATCTTGCATGCCCATAGGTGTACTCTCACCCATTAATGCCGCCAAGCCACGTCCAAGTTGTTTTGGTTTTTGGGCCATTGTCATACCGTCCGTTTTTCACGTTGAATCAATTCCCCAGCCAAATTCAAATAAGCTTGAGAACCGGGGCAGTTTATATCATAGAGCAATACCGGTTTTCCATGAGAGGGGGCCTCTGAAACCCTGATATTTCGCGGGATTACCGTATTATAAACCTTTTCCCCGAAATGTTCGCGCACATCATCTGCAACTAAATCCGACAAGTTATTCCGCTTATCGTGCATTGTCAGCACAATGCCTTGCAAATCAAGAGACGGATTTAAAGTCTGTTGGATCATCGTAATCGTTTTCATTAATTGGCTAATGCCTTCTAATGCATAAAACTCACACTGCAATGGCACCAATACAGACTGCGCTGCAACCAAAGCATTTACGGTTAATAAGCTTAAAGCCGGTGGGCAATCAATTAAAATATAATCAAAAGCACCGCTAATTTGAACCAAGGCCTCGCGAAGCCTAAATTCTCGCGCATTTGCATCAACAAGCTCAATTTCAGCTCCATATAAATCAGGACCTGATGTCACCACATGTAATTCTGGGATTTCGGTATCATGAACGGCATCCAATATCTGGGCTTGGCCAATCATGACATGATACGCATTTATTTTGCGATCGCTATGAGCGATACCAAGGCCTGTTGAAGCGTTTCCTTGTGGGTCCAAATCAATAATCAGCACGCGTTGGCGAATAGCAGCCAATGCAGTACCTAAATTTATTGCTGTAGTGGTTTTACCCACGCCACCTTTTTGGTTGGCAACGGCTAAGATCCGTGTCCTTCGCCCTGATGGCAAAGGAGCGCTCTGATGGGTCAGTGTGACACTATCACTCACGATGTTTTACGCCTTTTAGGGTAAGAATTGTTGCAACTGACAGGGTT
Source organism: uncultured Rhodospirillales bacterium (assembly GCA_938074585.1). GTDB lineage: Bacteria > Pseudomonadota > Alphaproteobacteria > Rhodospirillales > Casp-alpha2 > JABMNT01. The sequence goes on from CALJEW010000372.1 coordinate 3,139, forward strand.
TGACTGGTTGTCTCCGTTACACTCATTGTCCAATCTTTTTGGGCATCGGTCAATTCTTCCTGTGCCTTTTGACCTTTTAAAAAGATATAGGTCGTATCGCCGTCGTCAAATTTCCGCGACATTTTGATAAGCTTTGGAAGCGGTGCTAAGGCACGCGCCGTAACCACATCGGCTTTCAAACCCTTAATCGCTTCAACCCGGTGCGCATGAACAATAGCGCCCGCATTAGTTCGGTTACTTACCTCTGTTAAAAATGAACATTTCCGGGTATCAGCTTCCACTAAGTGAACCTCTGGACCCCCGTAATGTTTGAAATAAAGTGCCAAGAGCAATCCGGGAAACCCGGCGCCACTACCAAGGTCGATAACCTTCTTAGCATTAGCCGGTATCAGAGGATAAATTTGTGCTGAATCCAAAACATGGCGGCTCCAAACATCAGCCAAGGTGGCAGTACTTACCAAATTGATGCTCTTTTGCCATTTTTCAAGTAAATCCACATAGCTTTTGATATCTTCCAATAAAGCTTCAGGAAGATTAGCCTGATTTTGAAACCCAACAAAGGTCATGTAACTGTCAGTCATTTAAATGTACGCAAACCACTCATTTTGAGTTAAAATTTAAGCCTAGCAAGCTAGTCTTATGTTTCCACGCTTCACATAAGCCAAAAGCAC
>CALJEW010000373.1 GCA_938074585.1 uncultured Rhodospirillales bacterium
TTGTAATGGGCTTCGGCAAAATCAGGGAAGTTTTCTACGGTAGAAAAGGGCTTCCCCCATGCTCCTCAGGCGATAAAGTACCCGACTAATATTCACCAGCGTGACCTTATGACCTGGCTTTAGCACAAGGGCTTCTTGAAAATTGACAACGACCTCTTCCGAGCGCCCAATCTGACTATATGTGTTTCTTAAACTACCATAAGCATCAACAAAATTCGAATTAATATCTTACGACTTATGATAACATTTAACAGCATTTATTAAGCGTTCAACTGCCCGATATGCAGCGCCTAAATTGTGATATCATTTCTCATTATTTGGACTTAAAGTCATCGAATTGTAAATCAATTCAATGACGCCTTCATTTATCCCTGTTTGATATGCTACCACGCCAAGTAAATTCAACACATTGGACTCATTCGGCACCAAATTCATAATTTGTTGATACAGAGTTTCCGCCTTTCCAAACCGTTCCGCGCTATGGTACTCCACGTCAAGACCTAATGTTGCGATAATGTCCCTAGCCTGTTGGTTTTTACCAATCGCTATACGGCTACATTTTAGTATTAAATAATCTGGAATAAAGCTTATACACTTACCCGCTTTGACGACATAACATTCTGATCACCCTATTAGTTATGTGTAAATGCGCAGTCTCATATTGACGGAACCGCACTCTGGGCTTAGGTTTCGCCGCTCAAATGCCCTATTAGGAAACAGAATTCATGTCGATATACAGAGATGCCGCTCTATCTGCTAAAGCTTGGCCCTTTCAAGAAGCCCGAGAATTGTTAAAGCGTTTCGGCAAAAAAAATACACCCAAAAAAGGCTACGCTCTGTTTGAAACAGGCTATGGCCCATCTGGTTTGCCCCACATCGGAACCTTTGGTGAAGTTGCCCGGACATCCATGGTTCGCCATGCCTTCATGCAATTATCTGACATCCCAACCCGTTTATTTGCTTTTTCAGACGACATGGATGGGCTTCGCAAAGTCCCTGATAATGTACCAAACAAAGAAATGTTGACGGAACACTTGGGCAAATCTTTGTCCAACATTCCCGACCCTTACGGAACCCATGATAGCTTTGGTGCGCATAACAACGCTCGCCTGCAAGCATTTTTAGATAATTTTGGTTTCGAGTATGAATTTAAAAGCTCCACCGAGATTTATAAAAACGGAGACTTCGACAAAACTCTTTTAGAAATTTTACAAAATTACGAAGCCGTTATTAACGTCATCCTGCCCACACTGGGTGAAGAGCGCCGCGCTACATACAGTCCATTTTTACCCATTTGCAAAAAGACTGGTCAGGTTTTACAGGTCGCAATTAAAGAACGGAACGTTGAAGCCGGAACCATTGTCTATGAAAACGTTGACGGTAGCTTGGTTGAAACTCCGGTCACTGGCGGGCATTGCAAAATGCAATGGAAAGCCGATTGGGCCATGCGCTGGAAATCCTTGGACGTTGATTATGAAATGTCCGGCAAAGACTTGATAGATAGCGTCAAACAATCCAGCGCCATTTGCCGGGCCATTGGTGGCAAACCACCGGTTGGTTTTACCTATGAATTGTTCCTAGACGACAACGGTGAAAAAATTTCTAAATCGCGGGGCAACGGCCTAAGCGTTGAAGAATGGCTGAGCTATGCATCCCCCGAAAGCCTATCGTTGTTCATGTACCAAAAGCCAAAAACAGCAAAACGCCTATTTTTTGATGTCATTCCTCGCAATATCGATGATTATTTGAGCCATTTGAATAGTTATGGCGACTTGGAAGATGCCAAAAAAATTGAAAATCCAGTTTGGCATATCCATTTCGGCACTCCACCAGAGCCAGAAATTAGCGTCAGCTACAATATTTTACTGAATTTAGCAAGCGTCTGTAATTCAGAAGATAAATCTGTGTTATGGCACTTCATTTCCCGTTATCGCCCCGAAGCAACGCCTATGTCCGCACCGATTTTGGATCGCTTGGTTGGCTACGCCATCAATTATTATCTCGATTTCATCAAACCCAACAAACAGTTCCGCAAACCCAATAAGCTTGAAACAAAGGCCATGGAAGCCCTATTGACGGCATTGGACACCCTGCCAACTGAGGCGTCTGCCAATGATATTCAATCTCAAGTCTACACCATCGGTAAAGAACTGCCGTTTGAAGATCTAAAAACCTGGTTCAAGGCATTATACGAAATTTTGTTAGGCCAATCCCAAGGCCCCCGCATGGGATCATTCATTGCCTTGTACGGCATTGAAGAAACCAAAATTTTGATCCGTCGCTCCCTTAAAGGCGAAGACTTGAGCTAACGCCTCATTCCACATGCCAAACGCCGTTGGGGTGGAAGGCGGCGAAGGCGAAGGCGAAGGGTGTGTCGTGAACGGCCTCAGCCCAGCCTTCGGGAGAGTTGGATTGAACCCGAACGTTGCCAATATCCCGGCCAAAGGGAATCCAGCGGGTATCATGGATTGAATTCATGCCCGCAGACCAACTAATGACCAAATTCGGGGTCTCAATGCGCCCAACTTTACGAACATCTTTGAGCGGCCATACTTCATTCCCCATAACCACAACCCGGTCGAATGGCCCAACGCCGTCGGGGATTGAATTAGTAAATTGAGCCGCCGTATCGTTGCGGCTATCCATGCGGACATAAGGCGTTTTCCCATAATCATGAGATTTTGGATCAGACGGAATCATAATTTTAGCTTTTGGAAGTTCGGCTTTAAACTGCTCGAACGACTGAATGCGCGATGCAATGGATTTCAAGCGTTTTCCGGATAAACGCCCAACAATAGCACCACCCGTGTATTGCTGAAACCAGCTTTCCGTCACGGTGTCATACATAATCGTGTCATAATGGCGCAGTAATCCTGTGTTAGCAAAACTCAAAACCTGATTGTCTAACCTTCGGTCAAATACCACACCCGAACTGCACAACGGGGAATAACTGATTAAAACAGGTACCCCTTTGATCGTATCATTGATTAATTCGTGCCATACTAACATACGAAGCGGATATCCGCGCACTTCACCTTTTACTTCAAGGCGCAAAACTGGCTCAAGAAGCCCCAAATCGGATATCGAATTAGCTGATTTAAACTTGGGTTTAAAAATAGCAGGGATCTGATCTCTGTGCAGGCCAACAAATTGAATCTCTGAAAGAGGCGCTGTGCTTTGGTTGAACTTGGTTTTTGGAAATTCCAACGCCCATTGCAACGGGCTGGCAACCGCCGACAAAGGAGCATAAATAAGAAGTCCAATAAAAATTAACCTTGTGAATTTCATGTGATGGACTGTACCCGTTATATGGACTGGATTACAATTGGAATAATTGCTATCTATAGCTACTAACAAACGGGAATGATAAAATGAGCGAATATACTTCAGCGACCGCAAAAACCGAAGTCGCTTTAGACAAGCGCCACGCGGAAAAAATGGTTAAAAAGAAAGCCGCTCGCGATAAGATCATTGCCACCAAAACCATCGAAAAAGGGTTATTGATTGTTCACACTGGCAAAGGCAAAGGCAAATCAACCGCCGCCATGGGCTTGGCTGTTCGGTCCATGGGCCACGGCCATAAGGTTGGCATTGTTCAATTTGTTAAAGGCGTTTGGGAAACCGGCGAGCGGTCAATTTTGGACAAATTCCCTGAATTGGTCACCATTCGCGCCATGGGCGAAGGCTTTAGCTGGGAAACCCAAGACCGCCAGCGCGACATTAAAGCCGCCGAAAGTGCATGGCAAATGGCAAAAGACATGATCAATGATCCGACTTATAAGATGGTCATTCTGGACGAATTAAACATCCCTTTGCGCTACGACAATCTAGAAATCAACGACGTGGTTGACTTTCTAAAGAACAAACCCAAAGATTTGCACGTTATAGTCACGGGGCGAAATGCCAAAGATGAAATGTTGGATGTCGCAGATTTAGTCACTGAAATGACGATGGTCAAGCATCCGTTCCGATCTGGTGTTAAAGCTCAAATCGGAATTGAATTCTAAAATGATATTTTTTCGAATCCCGGTTTTGTTGTTTGTCAGCTTCATGTTCTCCGCTTGCGCCTCAACAAGCCCACCCAAATCGATGGTTGCTGAACAGCTCATCAATACATCGACCGATGCCATCGCGCGTTTTCGGGCACACCCAGACTTAAAGAAGTTCTCCCACGAATTAGAAAATGCGACCGCCGTCGTCATTTTGCCAACAGTGATTAAGGCTGGATTTTTTGCCGGTGGAGAAACCGGCAATGGAGTGCTTTTAAAGCGCAATAAAAACAACAGCTGGAGCTACCCCACCTACGTTACTTTGGCCTCGGCAAGCTTTGGGTTACAGTTCGGCATTCAAGACACTGCGATTATTTTGGTTATTCGCAATTCAGGTGCGCTAGAATCGATTCTAGATCATCAAGGAAAAATTGGAGCTGATACCGGCGTCGCCATTGGGACGCAAGGCTTAGGCTTAGAAGCATCGACAACAAGCAACTTAAAAACTGATATTATAGCGTTCTCTAGCCCCAATATTGGTGGATATATGGGTGTGTCCGCCGAAGGGGCTGTTCTCGCCACTCGCAACGATTTGAACGAAGCCTTTTACGGCAAAGGGGCTAAACCGAAAACAATTTTGGCTGATCAATATTCAAACTCGATAGCCGATACTTTGCGCAGCTCACTTGCCGGAAAATAACACCAGCCAAACTGTGATGTTTCAAGGCACTGGATCAGACGTTGGTAAATCGTTGATTGTCGCAGGAGTTTGCCGGCTGTTGACAAACCGTGGCTTAAAAGTACGACCGTTCAAGCCCCAAAACATGTCGAACAATGCTGCAGTTACCGATGATGGCGGTGAAATAGGCCGGGCGCAGGCGTTGCAGGCTATGGCGGCCAAATGTCCCTTATCTGTTCACATGAACCCCATATTGTTGAAGCCTCAATCGGATATTGGGTCACAAGTTGTTGTTCAGGGAAAAGTCCATAGCACAGCCAAAGCCCGCGATTACCACAAGCTAAAACCAGAACTTCTGACACGTGTTCTTGAAAGTTTTGAACGGGTAGGTAAAGACGCGGATTGGGTCATTGTTGAAGGAGCAGGAAGCCCGGCAGAAGTTAATTTGCGCAGTGGCGATATTGCCAATATGGGTTTTGCTGAAGCAGCAGACGTTCCCGTCATTTTGGTTGCAGACATCAACCGGGGCGGTGTGATCGCTAGTCTTATTGGTACATACGAAGTTTTAAGTACTGCGGAAC
>CALJEW010000374.1 GCA_938074585.1 uncultured Rhodospirillales bacterium
CGTCAAATTGGCACCGAACCCAAGCCGTGACCGTAATGCGACTGTTGCAGCTCCCGTTAATCTGGAGCTGTCAAATTTAAGGTTCAGGCTTTGGACTTGAATTTCATTTGGAGTTAGCATAATTGCGCTTTTAAAGTTGACCTTACGCAAACGATCTTTCGGAATGTTTGGTACTTTAACACCTAACCATTCGGTAACTTTACGAAGATCATTTGTCTGGGCTTCTATATTCCCTGAAAACTGAGGGGCACCCTTTGGCGTGGATAAATCTCCATATAACGTGACCTCTGAGCCACCCGGTAATTGTGCTGAAAACTGACTAAGCTTTGCAACACCATTGCCCAGTTCCGAATTGATCAATACATCGCTAATCGCTTGACCCTTATAAACCAAGGCTTCAACCGAAACGATAACTGAACCACTTATGTTTTTTGGAATCATCACGCCGTTAGATACCTGCGCGGTTGAGTGGTCTTTCTTAGAGGAAGCATCAACTGAAATAGTAGCCTTAGTTTTCGAAGTTGTTTTTACTTTCGCTAATGTCGATTGTTGTATGTTCAGCAACTTATCAAGGTTAAATTTTGCAGCAGCTAGATTAATAGAAAAACGTGGTGCAGCGCCCATCTCAACTGAAATATCACCGGTCACATTGGTATCCGCCAATTGCAGAGACAGGTCATTTATTTCAGCCCCAAGTGCAGAACCCAATATATTTCCTTCAATCGAAAACAATTGAGATAGTGCAGGTGGAGTAGGGTTACGGGTAATGGCTTCAATTAATTGACCAAGGTTTTTCCCTTCTCCTTTTACCGAGCCCTTGAATTTTGGCTCGCCTGTAAGGTCAAGAATAGTACCACCTATCTGGAAAGAAGCGTTGCTTTCACCAACACTGAATTTCATATTTAACGGCAACGTACGTGACTTGATAACCTCGCCAACACTAATGCCATAACTCAGTGGTGTATTGCGTAAGGTCAGAGTTCCCTTAGATTGAAACGGGCCTATTAACGAAGCTGCTTCAACGTGTGCATTCAAACCTTCAATTCGCTCAATTGTGCCGTGCGCTGAATCACGATAGTTCAAGACGCCATCAACAATCGTAAAGTCATCTAAAACTACAGAAGATACAGATGCTTCAGTTTCACTCGATGTCAGTGTCTCTTTCGAAGATCGTGACGTGTTTTTAACGCCTGTATCTAGTGGTTTTATCTCCCAATTTTTGCGACCATCTGCTGCAAGTTCCAATTCAATAATTGGCTTAATGAGGCGAACCGTCTCAACTTTAATTTGCCCTGCCAATAACGTGCGTAATGCTATCCTAACCTCAGCCCGTTCCAGCTTAATCATCGTTTCTGTAACCGCCCCTTGCATGTTCGAAAATGACACATCGTTCGCAATAATAGTAGGTGCAGGAAATAATGTAACTTGCACGTCGCCCGATATTTTCAAATCACGTCCCGTAAGCGCTTTTACTTTTTGGGAAACATTGTCTTTATACGCATTCCAATCGATCATACTGGGGCCAACAACAATCACACCGACAATGATCAAAACAACAATGGATAATCCCCAAACTATCTTTTTCACAGGCTTTACCTTCTAATTGGGTTTACGTACTTATTACACTATAGATATTGGAACAAAAAATAATCATAAGGTATTTTAAGGCAGAACTAAAACAGCACGCAAATCATTTACGTTGGTGTACGTTGGCCCTGTCATTAAAAGCCCACCCGCCTTTTCGAAAAAACTATAACTGTCATTATTCTCAAGATACTCCATAGCATCTAATCCTGCATCTTTGGCATGGAGCAAAGTATCAGGACCAATAATCGCACCGGCATTGTCTTCACTACCATCGATCCCATCAGTATCGCCTGACAATGCGTAAACCTTTTTGTTGCCATCCAACGCCAATGCCATCGCCAACGCATATTCGCCATTAGGACCTCCACGCCCACCTTCACCCTTGATCGAAACCGTAGTCTCTCCACCGGATAAAATGACGCATGGGCCACCTGCATTTTCATGGGCCTCAATCATCTTTAAGATTATTTCTGCATGTTCACGTGCGACATTACGCGTTTCACCTTCAATGTCATCGCCTAGCAAAATTGGGCGAACGCCAGCCGCTTTCGCAGCAACAGCGGCAGCATCCAAACTGGCTTTAGGACGCCCTGCCATAAACAGTTCCATATTATTGAAAACCGGATCACCAACGGTTGGGGTTTCGTTTTCAGCTTTAAGTAAATGTTCTATAATCGCTTTTGGTGGTTGCATCGAATACTTATCGATTATGGCTAATGCTTCTGCAAAAGTTGTCTCGTCTGGAACCGTTGGCCCAGAACCAATAACGCCTGGTATGTCTCCCGGAACATCGGAAATAAGCAGTGTAACAACACGCGCCGGGGCAATAGCTTGCGCCAACCGCCCTCCTTTAATGGCAGACAAATGTTTTCGAATACAATTCATCTCGATAATATTTGCACCTGAACGCAACAATACCCGGTTCAATTCTTGTTTGTCTTCCAGTTTTATCCCATCTGCCGGATAGGTCAAAACAGCCGATGCCCCGCCAGAAATAACGGCTATGCACAAATCATCTGGCCCCAAGCTTTTTGCCAATTCAACAATTCGACCCGCCGCCGCCCGACCCGCAGCATCCGGCACTGGGTGTGATGCCTCAATAATTTCGATCCGCTCGCACGGCACAGAAAATCCATAGCGCGTCACGACCAACCCGCTCAGCTCACCATTCCAATTGTCTTCAACAGCGCGCGCCATTGCAGCGCTGGCTTTACCCGCACCAATAACAATTGTTTTACCTTTAGGTGGAGAAGGTAAAAAAGGAGGTACGCATAGCATTGGGTTCGCCGCGGCAACACCCGCATCAAATAGAGAACGTAAAAAGTCTTGAGGGTTATCCATCGTTTTAAAACTCTACTTAATTAGTATGATAACTATTAAAGCTTAATGATCTTACCTGGGTTCATAATGTTATCTGGGTCCAGAGCAATTTTCATTGAACGCATAACACTTAAAGCTTCCCCATGTTCTGCCACAAGATAATCTATTTTACCAATCCCAACACCATGCTCACCCGTACACGTCCCACCCATTTCTATAGCCCGCATAACCATCCGCGTGTTTACGCCTTCTACGCGCGCCATTTCATCGGGATCGTCTGGATCCATAACAAAGCAACAATGGAAATTGCCATCGCCGACATGGCCAACGATTGGGGACAGCAGTTCTTGTTCATCTATGTCTTTGCGGGTTTCTAAAATGCATTCTGCCAACCTGGAGATAGGAACACAAACATCTGTCGCCATACCTTTTGAACCGGGACGTAAAGCCATAGCCGCATAATATGAATCGTGGCGACCCTGCCAAAGCTTGGTCCGCTCTTCTACTTTAGTGGCCCACTGAAATTCACCCGCGTGATTGTCATCAGCAATATCACCAACCATTTCCGCTTGCTCTTTAACACCCGCTTCAGTGCCATGGAACTCAAACATCAATGTAGGTTGTTCAGGGTAATCGAATTTAGAGTAAGCGTTCAACGCCTTCATCTGAACTTCATCCATCAACTCAATTCGCGCAACCGGAATGCCACATTGGATGGTTGTGATCACAGTATTCACTGCAGATTCTAAATCCGGGAACGGGCAAACAGCCGCAGATACTGCTTCAGGGATGCCATACAAACGCAGGGTGATTTCTGTAATGACGCCCAAAGTCCCTTCTGAGCCAACAAACAAGCGCGTTAAGTCGTAACCTGCAGATGATTTTTTAGACCGACTAGAAGTTCTTATAATGCGCCCATCCGCCATAACAACAACCATCGACAAAACGTTTTCACGCATAGTGCCATACCGTACAGCATTCGTGCCGGATGCCCGCGTCGCTGTCATTCCTCCCAACGAAGCATCAGCTCCCGGATCGATGGGGAAAAACAGGCCAGTGTCGCGTAAATGTTCGTTCAGTTGCTTGCGGCGAACACCGGGCTGAACGGTAACGTCCAAATCTTCCGCGTTGACCGTCAAAATTTCATTCATTTCAGTCAAATCAATACAAACACCACCGTGAAGGGCCCCCACATGCCCTTCTAAGGACGTTCCAGTACCGTAAGGAATGACGGGGATTTTATGACGGGCACAAATCTTTACAATCTCACTCACTTCGTCCGTCGAATGAGCAAAAACAACTGCGTCAGGGGGCACCGATGCATGCCAAGACTCGTCCTTTCCGTGCTGAAAACAGACAGCATCAGCTGTCGATAATCGCTTCTCAACAACGGTGCGTAATTCTTCTAAAAATTCATCACTCAGGCTTACAGGGTTCGTTAGAAGGCTTATTTGCATATCGACACTCCATATTAAGATTTGAAGTGCACAGTTTAGTCTAGAACCCCCTAAGATTCCAGAGATGCTCGTAACTATATGGCTTTGCCTTGCACTTCATTTTCCAGATCTTTAACATGTTTTCGTATTTGTAGATTATACGGTGTAAACTCGAGCACTTGTTGCCATGCTTTTAAAGCACTTGCTAAATTGCGAGTTGCATCAAAAATTAAAGCCATCCCTGAGATAGCCCCATAATGCCGAGGCTCCAGCGCTAAAGTCCGTTCTATATCTTTAACCGATTTATCATAATCCCCCATCATATAATAAATGGTGGCACGTTTATTCCACCCTTCGGCAAAGTTCTGATCGAGATCAATAACTGTCGAAAATTCCCGAAGCGATAATCGAAGGGCGCCGGCATGCATAGCTTTCATCCCAAGCGACATATGGCGATCAACCAATTCATCCCCGCTGTAAGCCCAAGTAGCCCAAATTTCAGCTTCGATTCCGGAAGCCTTTTTTATACTCTCAGCCACCCGCAACTGAACAAACAACTCATCCAGCTTTGGGTCATTTTGATCGGCCACGGTTGGAGATGCCGTAAAAGTAGAGATCAAGCCACACAGAAAAAGTGAATAAAAGAAGCTCATTTAATTATAATGGGCGCGTTTGTAAAAGAAACCAAGAGCCGCCATGCACTGATGTGATCAAATTTTCGTTACATCATTCACTTTTATATAATCAAGCGATGCTGGTTTTGGCCCGCCACTGGCCCAATCCAAAAGCTCAACCGTATGAACAACCGGGACGCCCCCCGCTTCGGCCATCCCACTCGAAATTTGCATCTGACAGCCAATATTTCCAGTCGCAACGGCATGGACGTCCAATTTATTCAAATTAGCCACTTTCCGATCCCGTAATTTGGTTGCCAATTCAGGCTGTAAAATATTGTATGTGCCCGCTGACCCACAGCATAAGTGCCCTTCCGCAGGTTCAAACACCTCAAACCCAGCTGCTTTTAATAAGGCTTTAGGTTCGGTTTTCAGTTTTTGACCATGCTGCATAGAACACGCGGAATGATAGGCGATGCGAAGTTCTGTGGTTTCAGCACGGGTTCGTGTCAACTCTAAATCCGACATTACCTCGGTTACATCTTTAGTTAGGGCTGAAATGGCCGCAGCGCGATCAGCCCAATCAGGCTCATTACGAAGCATATACCCATAATCTTTAACCGTTGTTCCGCAACCCGATGCGTTGATCACAATAGCATCGAGGCTGCCCGAATCACTTACCTTTTCCCATGCAATAATATTATTTTTCGCCTGCATATGCGCTTCATCTTCGCGTCCCATATGATGCACCAAAGCACCGCAGCACCCCATACCATTCGCTACAACAACTTCGCAGCCGTGGCGTGTTAATAATCTCACGGTTGCTTCATTTATAACTGGGTCTAACACCTGTTGAGCACAACCGGTCAATAAGGCAACGCGTTTAACTTTGGTGTTTTCAGCGCTAATCGTTTGTGGTCGATCAATGGCAGATGGGCTTGATATTTTCGTTGGTGCTAATTTCAGCATACCGCCCAAAGCTTTGGGTAAAATTTTGGCAAAGGGTTTTGCAAACCACGCGCCGATCAGCGCAATCCGAAACCGGTTTGGATAGGGCAAAACCAACGCCAAAACATTTCGCATCAGTTGATCTCCAAAGGGGCGTTTATGGGTTTTAGCAATACGTATACGGGTTAAATCAACCAAGTGCATATAATCAACGGATGCAGGACACGTTGTCATACACGACAAGCACGATAGGCAACGGTCCACATGTTTAACGACTTTGTCGGAAACTGGTGCGCTACTTTCGAGCATGTCTTTGATCAGATAAATGCGACCACGGGGGCTATCTAACTCATCGCCCAGCGTGACGAATGTTGGACATGTTGCCGTACAAAATCCGCAATGTACACATTTGCGTAAAATACCATTAGCGGCTTCGATATCAGGGTCAGCCAACTGAGCTAGTGTAAAGTTTGTTTGCATCGCCGTTATATGCCTTTGTACATGCGACCAGGATTAAGAACACTCTCTGGATCAAAACCATTTTTTACACGCTTTGTGATGCCAGTCATATAGGGATCTAAGGGCTGAAAAACAATGTCAGATTGCCGCAACTGTTTGGATGCCCGAACCAGTGTAGCGTGACCACCCGCTTGGGTTACTGAACCCCGAACAAGGTCTTTTGATGCTTGGTCAACTTCATCAATTTGCAACCAAACAAGCCCGCCCCCCCAGTCATACATAACGTCCGCTTCTGCGCTTTCCAAGATACGCTGGACAACATGAGCCCCTTCGGTTGGCGGAACAGATATGCGCCATACAGCGCGTTCTTGATTGGCAGCCAAGTAAGAGACATCGGCGATTTCTTTCCACAACATTTTAGAGTTTTTCGTATGCAGCTCTTCAACCTCACCAAATTTAGATAATAATTGTTTGAGTGCTGCACACCGATACTCAGTCGATGGCGCAGGGCCTTCAATCCGCAACGCCGTCACCGCACTACCTGCACTATTTAGATAGGCAACAGCTGAACGTGCGGCGATTTTGGCGGGCAAATGCGCAGCGCTTGAGACTTCATTGGTGCTGACCAATGCTTCTGTCATGGCTTGATTATTTAGCTGGTCTGCATCACCATCTTTCGCCCAACGGACCAAAACCGTCCGTGTATTTTCTGGGCTTGGTAAAACTTTAAGGGTCGCTTCGGTCATCACTGCCAATGTTCCGTATGATCCTGTCATCAATTTTGATAAATCAAAACCGGTTACGTTTTTGACAACTTTACCACCGGATTTAAACATTTCTCCACGCCCACTAACGGCATGAAATCCAATGCAATTGTCACGGGCTGATCCGGCTTTGATGCGCCGTGGGCCTGCTATATTACATGCCACCAATCCGCCCAAAGTTCCTTGGTCGACAGCGCCGCCTAATAAGGGGCCATAATCAGGTGGCTCGAACATCAGTTGCTGATTTTGTTGATCTAGGGCCGCGTAAATATCTTTCATCGGCGTGCCCGCATTGGCCGTCACAAAAAGCTCACTCGGTTGATAGTCGGTAATTTCTGAAAGGCCTGACAGATCTAAAATGTGATCCGATTCCACTGGGCGGCCCATGCCTAGCTTTGTTCCTTGCCCGCGCACATCAAGAGGTATTTTTTTGGTTACAGCCCATTGAACAGATTCTAAAACCTGATCTTTATTTTCTGGTTTTAGGTTTTCAGTCATTAGAACCTTGGAAGATCAGGGAACTTAACGATCCCTTTGTGTACATGCATTCGACCCAATTCAGCGCATCGGTGCAGGGTTGGGTATACTTTTCCGGGATTTAGCAATTGATTGGGATCGAAAGCACATTTCAATCGTTGTTGCTGCTTCATGTCGTCTTCGGTGAACATTTCACCCATCAAATCGCGCTTTTCAATGCCAACACCATGCTCGCCAGTCAAAACACCCCCGACGGAAACACAAAGCCGTAAGATATCGGAACCGAAATTTTCAGCCCGCTCGAACTCGCCTGGATTGTTGGCATCAAACAAAATCAAGGGATGCAAATTGCCATCACCGGCATGGAAAACGTTAGCTACACGCAAATCATATTTTTTGGACAATTTGTTCATTTCACGCAGAACTTCGGATAGCTTTCCACGCGGTATCGTACCGTCCATACAAATATAATCAGGTGATAAGCGTCCAACGGCGGGGAATGCAGCCTTTCGTCCAGACCAAAACGTTAAACGCTCCTCTTCAGATTGGCTTATTTTAGCGTGAACAGCGCCCGTATTTTTTGCAATTTTACTGACTTGTTCGATCAAATATTCAACCTCAACCTCTGGGCCATCCAGCTCAATGATCAAAAGCGCTTCAACGTTCAACGGGTAACCCGCATTAACGAACTCTTCGGCGGCTTGAATAGCAAACGTATCCATCATTTCCATGCCACCCGGAATGATGCCAGCACCGATGACGGCAGCAACGCAATCACCCGCTTGTTCGCTGGTATCGAACCCAAGCAAAACGGCTTTGGCTGTTTCTGGCGCGGTTAAAATACGCACCGTAACTTCTGTGATAACCCCTAAAAGTCCTTCTGATCCGGTAATTACGCCTAACAAGTCATAACCTTGGCTGTCTAAATGCTTGCCGCCCAACCGAATCACTTCACCGCTCATTAGCACCATTTCGATGCCCATGACGTTGTTGGTCGTCAACCCATATTTAAGACTATGCACGCCGCCCGAATTTTCAGCAATATTACCGCCAATGGAACATGCGATTTGGCTGGAAGGGTCGGGAGCGTAGTAAAAACCTTTATGCTGAACGGCCTGGGTGATGGCCAAATTGGTAACGCCCGGCTGAGTAACGACGCAACGGTTTTTGAAATCTGTATCCAAAACCTTATTAAATTTACCAAGACCTAAAGTAATGCCATCAGCCAACGGCAACGCACCTCCAGAAAGCCCGGTGCCGGACCCACGCGGAACGATTTTAACATCGTTTTCAAAGCAATATTTCAGAACCTTAGAGACTTCAGCCGTCGATTCAGGCAAAATAACAATTAAAGGCACTTGTTTATAGGCCATTAATCCGTCGCAGTCGTAAGCGCGTAATTCTTCTTTATTGGTAATCACACCTTCATCTGACACAATAGATTGCATAGCACGAATAATTTCATCGCGCTTGGCAATTGTCCCTTCGTCTGGCTTCGGCATTAACATTTAGTGTTCCTAAAATTCTAAATATGTTTGGCAGAAATTTATTCTGCTGGTTGGGTTCTTACCAGCGTTTTATCATTAATCGGCCAATGAAATAGTGCCGCGCCAAATCCTAAGGCCACACCTGCCCACCAGACCGGCATATACGTGCCAAAGGTATCAAACAGATAACCACCCAGCCATACGCCTAAAAAACTGCCTATTTGGTGGCTGAAAAAGACAAATGCAAACAAGGTTCCCATATAGCGCGCACCGAAAATTTGAGCCACAAGTCCGGATGTTAAGGGTACCGTTCCCAACCATAGAAACCCCATTGCGCAGGCGAAAATGATCACGGTTAGGGTGCTAATCGGGGTTAGAATAAACCAAACCATCACAAAAGCGCGGGTTAGATATAGGATGCTCAACAAAGATTTTTTCCGGTATTTTCCTCCCAACACCCCTGCAGTAAAACTACCAATGACGTTAAAAACGCCAATAAGTACCAGTGCCAAAGCGCCCGTTTCATTTGACATCCCTATATCATGCAAATACGCAGGTAAATGGACCCCGATAAACGCAACGTGAAATCCGCAAACAAAGAAACCCATTGTTAACAACCGATACCCCTGATGCCCGGCAGCTTCTTTGATTGCTTCTTTTAAACTAACCGCCGATTCGTCAGCAGACGTTTTGGCGGGGGTATTTTTTGCAGCCTGACCAATGGCAAGCCCACAACAGACAATTATAAGACCAAATGCAGATAAATACATAAAGGCCAAAGACCAACCATATTCGCCAAGCAGGACTTGCCCCAAGGGAACGACTGTAAATTGCCCAACGCCCCCAGCGGCAGTCACAAGGCCTAACCCCCAAGACCGCTTTTCAGGCGGCATAACACGACCGACAACACCCAATACAATACCAATTGCGCACGCACTTTGCGCCATACCAAGCATCAGACCCGCACTTAAGTAAAACGAGTCTGGCGTCAGCGAATTGGACATAACATAAAGCCCAACACCGTATAATATACCACCAAGTGCAACAACGCGCCCCGGCCCCCATTTATCTGCGGCAGCACTGGCGAAGGGCTGAAATGCACCCCACAATAGGTTTTGCATGGCTAGCGCTAAGCTAAAAATCTCTCGTCCCCACCCCAAATCAGTGGTTAAGGAGATTTGAAACAGTCCCAAGCTATTGCGAAGCCCCATTCCCAACAAAACGCTTAAAGCGCCAGCAATTAAAACGATAAGCGCTGTACTCGATTTTTTTTCAGTGAATATATAAGAAGTCATTTAACCCTCCAGCATATAATGGGGTAAGTATGAGGTAAATTCTAGCCCAAACAATCCTGTGTTTAAATTGAATGTTTCAACGGTTTGTCATAAATGAAGATGATATTAATTGATCATGCCAAAACGCAAAAAACCGCGCTTAACCAAGCGCGGTTGCGACCTACGGAAAGACGACAAAAGCCATCTCTCAAAAGAAAACTCAGCCTTGGCGAGCTTTAAAACGTGGGTTCTTTTTGTTAATAACGTAGACACGGCCTTTGCGACGAACAATGACGCAGTCCTTGTCGCGATTTTTTGCAGATTTAAGTGAATTTCTAATTTTCATGGCTTAATCCTCAAGTATTCCGGCCCCTCTAGGCGAGTTAGTGGCGCGGAACATAGGCGTTGGGTTCTTGGTTGTCAATGCAATGCCAGCAATTAATTAAGACCCGTATGATGTGTTTTACAATATCAATTACAAGCGTATGGTCAGGCCCAATTATGAACGTATCCTCACAACCAATCTCCCCAACACAAAACACGACAAAAGGCATCTTATTGATGCTTTTTTATGCTGTCCTTATTTCAATGATGCATACCGGAATTCGTTATGTTTCAGAAGACATGCATCCCTTCGAAATCGCATTTTTTCGCTGTGTTTTTGGCTTAATTCCGATCATACCTTTTTTTATTCACCAAGGCTTAATCCCCTTGAAAACCAAACGTTTTCCAATGCTTTTTACTCGCGGTGTGATCAACATTTATTGCATGTTGGCCTTTTTCTTTTCGGTAAGCATTGTGCCGTTAGCAGAGGTTACAGCCCTATCGTTTTCGGCTCCTGTGTTTGTTGTTATTTTAGCCGTTTTCATTTTTAAAGAAAAAGTTGGCATCCGTCGTTGGGCTGCTATATTTGTTGGATTTATCGGTACCGTTATAATTTTACGTCCCGGATTCCAAGATTTTTCATTAGGCCAGTTTTTAGTCATCTCATCCGCTTTTGCCTGGGCAATTTGCATGATAATTATTAAAGAGCTGGGGAAAACCGAATCAAGTGTCACCATTACAGCCTACATGTCGCTTGTTATGGCCCCCTTATCTTTTATAGCAGCTCTATTTGTATGGACGTGGCCAACAATGGAGCAATTGGGGTGGTTAGCGTTCATTGGTATTGTTGGCGGAATTGCACAAATGGCAATGGCCGAATCACTGCGAAGTGCACCAACACACGTGGTTACGCCCATCGACTTTACCCGGCTTATTTTCATAGCAATAATGGGGTATGTAATTTTCGATCAGGTTCCTGATATTTTTGTCTGGATCGGCGGTTCGATAATAATCAGCGCCACAGCATTTATCGCATACCGGGAACATAAATTAAAAAGCGTAAAAAAGCGTTTAGTTATTGAAACTTAATGAAAAAAACGCCACTTTTTTGATATTCCATACAACATCACCTATTTGGATTGCACCGCAAATTCACCTTTATTGAAAACAATCAAAATTGCAGCCGATAAGGGCCTTGAGCGCAAATATCATCCGTGAACATTTAACCGGGATGTTATGGTTGAAGAAGGTGAAACGGTTCGAGGGTTGTTCACTAGTTTAGTCGGTGCAAACGTTGCTGATATAGCAATCAACCCCTCGACCGCTTAAGGCCTTGCAACTACTGCAAACAATTCACCCTTATCGCGCGGTCAAAATATTGTAGTTTTGCATTAACAATTCCCACAAAACGTTTATGTGTGGAGAGAACTTGCAAGAACAAATGATGGGGTGGTTCTGATCGTAGAGCGTCCGTTTAATAACTTTTGGGCGACTACCGTTTTAGAAACATTAAACGCACAGACGGCAATTGTGACCTTAACCCAATGCAATTGGACAGGCTGAAATTTTTTCGATTTGAAAGTTATCGGTAAACGATGCCGTAAATTCGGCGCGGCATTCGTTATCGATTCGACCCACGCCACAGATGCATACCCTATGGTATGTGCAAAAGCTTCAACCTAATTTCATTGCCTGCCCTTCCTTTAAATGGCTGCTCAGCCCCTACACACTTGGTTTTTTATATTCAGCCCGTACCGCCAATCAGGCAGCCCCTTTGGAGTTGCATAACCTAAACCACGCTAAAGGGCCCTCAATGTAAACAGATAAGCTCAGTGAATGGGCCAAGCGTTTCCATATGAGCCAGCTCTTTAATTACACAGAAATCTCCATGGCTATTAGCGCAATGACCAAGTTAAAAAATAGGGTGTTCATGACATTTATCAGACATTAAGCCATTTAATCGATTACACTGCCGATAAAGCAATCAATGCAGTCTGAATTGGACCTGCCAAAGAACAACGCATAGGGCATTTTATTGGTATAACACGACACGAGCCCATACCGCCCAATGCCATCAGCACTTTACGGTCTATAGCATTTATATTTCACCACTTGGGGCCGAGCTTCAGATTTCACCACACGTATTCAACACGACAGCCAATGTTGACCGATTGTTCCATGTATTGGAAAATCTTTAAAACAGCGTATAAATCCCCCTAAATTATACGTTGCGATAACGCCAAAGGATTTCGGCTATGGCTAAAAAAACAAATAAGATGTGGCGAAGCTCTAAAAAGTCCTCGCGTAAGTCGAACAGACCCTTAGTAATGACGGAAGAACAAATTTTGCGCGTATCCGAATTGGGCCGCCATTGCGATGGCATTGCGACCCACGATGATCAAAAAAACTCTTCACGTCAGTTCGTTCCTTATGCCTTACCAGGTGAACTTGTTCGGGTTAAGTCTGATGGCAAACGAGCAGAGATTATAGAGGTGATTGAGCCCTCAGAAGACAGAATCGAAGCCTTTTGCCCGCATTTCACCAAATGTGGTGGGTGCGCGTCTCAACACTTTGCTGATGCACCCTACAAGACTTGGAAGCGCTCCATTGTTGAAACAGCGCTTCGAAACAAAGACCATGACGTTCCCGTTGATGAATTGATCGATGCCCATGGCGACGGGCGACGCCGCGTCACTTTTCATGTGACCTTCGATAACAATAAAATCCAAGTCGGTTTCATGCAGGCTCGCAGCCGCGCATTAATTAATATGGACGCCTGCCCCATTTTAGCACCGGGTCTTTCAAAAAGCACCGATGCCGCTCGTGTATTGGCGACTGCATTTCAAAAAGACGCCCACCCTCTTGATATTGCCATCACCGACACCCCCCAAGGAATGGATTGCGATGTCCGGGGCGCTCGGAAGTTCGAGTATCAAACCCATATTTCTATCGCTGATGCCGCAGACAAATGTGATCTGGCACGGGTATCTATTGATGGTGTGATGTCTTTAGAGCGGCGTAAACCGATCATGAACATTGGAGCCGCCAAAGTTCCCTTACCCACCGCTTGCTTTTTACAGGCAACAGCCGTTGGCGAAGAAACCATTGCTCAGTTGGTTTTGGCTGAATTAAAAAATTCCAAAAAGGTTGCCGATTTGTTTTGTGGCATTGGCCCCTTTGCGCTGCGCTTAGCATCAACCACCGCCGTTTATGCCGCCGATACCAGCGAGACAGCGATCGCTGCTCTTGATCATGCATCACGATTTGCTAAAAATTTAAAACTGGTGGAAACAGCGGTCCGGGATTTATTCCGCAACCCCATATTCCACATTGATCTAAACCGCTTTGATGCTATCATTCTCAACCCGGCCCGCGCTGGAGCTGAAGCGCAGGCAGAAGAAATTTCAGCATCAGAAGTCCCGTTGGTTATTTGCGTATCGTGCGACCCAGCCAGCTTAGCCCGCGACGCAGAGATTTTGGTTGCCGGCGGCTACACGTTCGAGCGCGCTGTACCAGTCGACCAATTTAAATATTCCCCACACGTCGAAACAGTCGCCGTCTTTAGGCGATCCTAAAAGAGCGCCTGACAGGCCGATTGAATGCGGAAACAGGCTTCTTTTAGCTCGTCCCGACTGGCCGCAGTTGAGATTCGAAAATAGGGCGACAAACCGTATGCAGCCCCATGAACAGCGGCAATGCCAACGGAATCCAGCAAATACATAACGACATCTTCATCGGTTTTGATGACGGTGCCATCTTGTTTTCTGCGCCCGATCAAACCGGAGCAGTTGGCATAAACATAAAAAGCACCTTCCGGTGTGCGGCAGGAAAGACCTGCCGTATCATTGATCATTTCAACAACCATATCGCGCCTGGCTTGAAATTCAGCTGAACGTTCAGGGACGAAATCTTGGGGACCGTTTAAAGCAGCAATAGCTGCTGCTTGGCTTACAGACGATGGATTGCCAGTATTTTGGTTTTGCAGTTTGGTCATGCTAGCAATCAGCTCTTCAGGCCCACCCGCATAACCCAAACGCCATCCAGTCATGGCATAGGCTTTGGATGCACCGTTCACAGTCAACACCCGTTCTTTTAATGCTGGAACCACATTCGCCAATGTTTCGAACTTGCGGCCATCAAAAATAATGTGTTCGTAGATATCATCACTCAGCACATAAACTTGGGGATGTCTGAGCAAAACGTCGCCAATGGCAAGCAAATCTTCGCGGGTATAAATGCTACCACAGGGATTATTTGGTGAGTTTAAAAACAACCATTTGGTCCGAGGTGTAATTGCCTGCTCTAAGTCTTCGGGCTGTAATTTAAAGTCGTTTTCTTCCGCGCAATCAACCGCAACTGGAACGCCTTTTACAAATTTAACGATGTCTGGGTATGCAACCCAATAAGGGGCCGCAACAATCGCTTCGTCGCCTTCTTCAATGGTTGCTACCATGGCTGAAAAGATCATCTGCTTTCCACCCGTTCCGGCAAGAACTTCGGTGGGTGAATAGTCTAAATTGTTTTCACGTTTAAATTTAGCAATAATCGCCGCTTTCATTTCAGCCGTGCCACCGGTTGGTGTGTACTTGGTCTCGTCCCGATCCATCGCTTCAATAACCGCTTTTTTGACG
>CALJEW010000375.1 GCA_938074585.1 uncultured Rhodospirillales bacterium
TAACTCGCTTCTTTAATTTTTTGAGGTTTTTCCTGTAAGCTCAAATATGGGGCCAAGTATTGCCCAGTATAGCTTTCTTTAACACCTGCAATATCTTCTGGCGTTCCTTGTGCAACAATCTCGCCGCCCTTATTACCGCCTTCGGGGCCAATATCGATGACCCAATCGGCGGTTTTAACGACTTCTAAATTGTGCTCAATCACAATCACCGTATTGCCTTGATCAACCAGCGTATGCAGGACCTCCAGCAGCTTTTTGACGTCTTCGAAATGTAATCCGGTTGTTGGCTCGTCCAGAATATAGATGGTTTTACCTGTGGCCCGGCGTGATAGCTCTTTCGCCAACTTAACCCGCTGCGCTTCACCACCTGAAAGGGTCGTTGCTTGTTGGCCCAAATGGATGTAGCTTAATCCAACGCGCTGTAATGTTTGCATTTTATCGCGAATAGTCGGAACGGCCTTAAAGAAATCAACGCCTTCTTCAACCGTCATATCAAGCACGTCAGCAATCGATTTTCCACGGAAGTGAATTTCCAAAGTTTCGCGGTTATAGCGTTTACCCATACAGACATCGCATTGAACGTACACATCGGGCAAAAAGTGCATCTCGATCTTGATTAAACCATCTCCCTGACAAGATTCACAGCGCCCACCTTTAACGTTAAAAGAAAAGCGGCCCGGTTTATATCCACGCGTTTTGGCTTCTGGCAAATTAGCAAACCAATCGCGGATATGGGTGAATGCGCCCGTATAAGTGGCGGGATTGGAGCGGGGCGTGCGGCCGATAGGCGATTGATCGATGTCGACGATCTTATCAATACGCTCAATCCCTTCAATGCTGTCGTGATCGCCAGGGTGAACACGTGCATTGTTCAGTTTGCGCGATAGGCCTTTATACAGGGTATCAACCACCAAACTGGACTTACCGCCGCCCGAAACTCCAGTTATGCAAGTCATTGTACTTAAAGGGAATTTGGTCGTTATATTCTTTAAATTGTTAGAGCGCGCACCCTTAACCGTAATATTGTGACCACGTTTGATTTTGCGACGTTTGGTTGGCAAGGGGACTTCCCGGACACCGGTCAAATATTGCCCGGTTAAACTGTTTGGGTTGGCCATCACCTCATCTGGCGTCCCAAAGGCAACGACATTGCCACCATGAATACCAGCGCCGGGGCCAATATCGATCAAATAATCAGCGGTCCGGATCGCATCTTCGTCGTGTTCGACCACAATAACCGTATTACCCAAATCCCTTAATCGCTTGAGCATTTCAAGCAAGCGGGCGTTATCGCGCTGATGCAAGCCAATGGAAGGCTCATCCAAGACATACAATACGCCAGTCAAACCTGAGCCAATTTGCGATGCCAAGCGAATGCGCTGGCTTTCGCCGCCCGATAACGTTCCCGATGCCCGGCTTAATGATAGGTAATTCAAACCCACATTGCGCAAAAATCCTAAGCGTTCATTGATTTCACGTAAAATCCGACGGGCAATTTCAGACTGCTTTTCGGTTAGCTTTTCGTCAAGCACTATGAACCAATCATGCGCCGCATCAATGGCAAATTTAGTTACATCACCAATATGCAACCCATCGATTTTAACCGCCAAAGCCTCTGGTTTTAAGCGGTTTCCACCACAATCAGAACATGTCGTCACCGTTTGATAACGCGATAATTCGTCACGGACCCAATTGGAATCGGTTTCCCGCCAACGTCGCTCCATGTTGGGGATCACCCCTTCAAACGGCTTTGAAATCTCGTACGATTTGGACCCATCGTTATAACGCATGGTAACGTCATCACGGCCCGATCCATACAACACGATCCCTTGAATTTTTTCTGGTAATTTGGTCCATTTCACCATCAAATCGAAACTGTAATGCTGAGCCAAACACTCAAGCGTTTGATCGTAATATTTAGACGTAGACTTGGCCCAAGGCGCAATGCAGCCTTGTTTTAGCGACATCATTTCATCGGGAACAATCAGCTCTGAATCGAAATACATTTCCGTGCCCAAACCATCACAAGCCGGACAGGCGCCAAACGGGTTGTTGAACGAAAACAACCGAGGCTCGATCTCATCAATGGTAAAGCCCGATACGGGGCAGGCGAACTTGGCTGAAAACACCGTTCGGCCTTCTGGAATATTGGTGTTAATACCGGATTTCTTCTTCTTTTTAACCTCTTTAACAACCAAATCAACGTCATCAACAAAAGCAATGCCATCGGCCAACTCAAGTGCCGTCTCGAAGCTATCAGCTAAGCGCGCTTGAATACCATTCCTAACCACAATCCGGTCAACAACCACTTCAATGTCGTGTTTGTACTTCTTATCCAGCGTCGGCGCGTCTTCAATGTCATACATCTCGCCATCGATACGAATCCGCTGAAACCCTCTCTGGGCAAGATTTTGGATCTCTTTGCGGTATTCCCCTTTGCGCCCGCGAACAATCGGAGCCAATAAATAAAGTCGCATGCCTTCTTCCATCGTCATCACCCGGTCGACCATCTGGCTAACCGTTTGTGCATTAATGGGCAGGCCGGTAGTGGGCGAATAGGGGATGCCAACGCGGGCAAACATCAGGCGCATATAGTCGTAAATTTCGGTTACCGTGCCAACAGTGGAACGCGGGTTGCGCGATGTTGTCTTTTGTTCGATGGAAATGGCTGGGGATAGGCCCTCGATACTGTCCACATCGGGCTTTTGCATAAGCTCTAGGAATTGCCGAGCATAAGCCGATAAACTCTCTACATAACGACGCTGGCCTTCGGCATAGATCGTATCAAACGCCAACGACGATTTACCGGAACCACTCAAGCCCGTAATAACGCTTAACTTATCACGCGGTAAATCAACATCAACACCCTTCAAATTATGCTCACGCGCACCACGAACTATGATTTTATCTAAAGACACCAACCCAACTCCTAAAGCAAAACAGCAAAATACAAACACCAATGGAAATAGAAGATTTATATGGCTTTAGCGCTTCGGTAAAGGCGCTTGGTTAAGGGGTTGAGAGATATAAATAATTAGGTATAGCTTTCCAATTAGTTCTTGTAATGTTCTCCTTAACATATAAGCTCACTTAATGGTTAATAATGCTGATAAACATGCGTTTTATGAATTTTTTGTGGGCGGTGGAATGGCTCGCGCTAAGCTTTAAAACGCTAAAATTGCTCGTTCGCAAACGATTTTGATCCTAAAAAAGGAA